>JAGOSC010000013.1 GCA_018062515.1 Candidatus Omnitrophota bacterium | reverse complement strand
ACTAAGGAGCATAAATAAGGCGACTAATGGATCTGCCCGTCCTGAAATGTACACCACCGCCTCATTGTGAATCGGATGAATAAGAAAAAGCAATCCAGCGATCATTCCGATCAGCCGATCTTTAAAAAGAACAATACACAGCCAGCATAAACTTAACGCAACAGCAATATGGATGAGTATGCTCGTAAAATGAAAGATCTTAGGATTTAAGCCGCCTATTTCGTAATCCAAAAGATAACTAAACATTTGAAGAGGCCTATAAAAAGACGATTGTTCAACAACATTGCCTTTAAACAGACCAAAAACATGAGACCAACTCTGAATATTATAATTTTCAACGACTAAGTCGTAATCATCCCAAATAAAAGGTGAGGAAATAGATGTGCTGTAGATTAATAATCCGACGAGAAGAAAAAGGCAGGCCGTTAATCGCCCGAAAAAAGGGAAATTATCTATGCGATTCGCGCTTAAGTCTTTTTTGAGTGATTTATTTTTCAATTTGTATGGAAAAAACGGATGGTTGCTTTTTGAAAAATGTATTATACCCTAATCTCTTCAGAAAAGTAAAATAAAAAGGGGTGGTTCTCTTGTGGAGAAACCACCCCGATGAATTTTCCTTATAACTATTCGGGTTTTTTATCCAGTACACCCAAATACTTTGACGCCACGTCTTTTCCAGCCAGCCCAAAGGCTAAAGCCAGGGCGAATACGATACCGGTAATGAATATCGTATAGTTAGTACCGGCAAATAAATCGACAAAACCAATTTCTCTCAAGTAGATAATTGAGACATAGATAACAATAGCAAACTTGCTGAGTTTAGCTAATGTTAACGGTATAGGCATGTCGGTATTTTTGGCAGTAACATAAACGATGGTCGCCGTAAACTTAGCTAATAACATACCAAAGATTAATACAACCACACCCGTAATAACACTTGGTATATAAGCTAATAATCTGTCTAGCAGATCCGTTGCGACGACTAGTCCCAGAGTCTTGACGGACATGATTAAAACCATGACCATCAGGATCCAGTAGGATAAGCAACCAATAACATCACTTGGTTGTTGTCGAATGCCACCTTTTTTTAAGGCTTGGGTAATACCCATGTTACCGGCGGCTCCGTCTAATGGTTTAAATAATCGGACCATTAACTTCTGAACGCCATGCGCTAAGAAGCAACCGATAAAAAGTATAGCCAATGCGATAAATAAAGTGGGGATAAAGTCCAACACTTTCAACATCATGTCCTTGAATGGTTCAACGATCAATGTTTCGTATCTCATCGTCATACCCTCCTTTTTTATATCAGCAGGCACATTTACCGGCTGAAGTCTCTTAACCGCAAATAACAACTTCCAATTCAAGATTTCCGCCAACTTTGAGAATTTCGTAGGTACATTTCAATTGTACCACGTGTCAAGAGATACCCGCAGACGCGACACATTTTCAAAAGGAAAGGCTTCCTTTAACCATTTACTTTATTTCTTTATTTTGAAGTTCGGACAAGCGGGATTGATTATTTTGTGCAGAAATGTCTGTGGGATCAATCGTTAAAGCATAATCAAAATATTTTTGTGCGGCATTATAGTCACCTAAACTTGCAGAGACAACACCCATATTGTTTAAAGTGCTGACATGCTTCGGGTTTATTTTCAAGGCTAGGTTCAATTGCTCCATCGCCTCCTTGAAAAGTTTTTTTTGAATGAAAGCTGTGGCCAAATTCACCCGATTTTCAATCAAGTCCGCTTTTAATTCATTCGCTTTTACATATAAATCGATGGCGGCATCTACATTTCCTCTTCGGTATTCCAATTGACCGAGATTTCCATAAGCAGCCGCATAATCCGGCTTAAACTTAATGGCCTCACTCAAATGTTTATACGCCTCATCTTCCTGTCCCGCGTAAAAATACGCGCATCCGAGATTATAGTGAACTCGGGGGTTTTTATATTCTCGACTTAAGATTTGATTATAAAATACGATTTCATCTTTAAAATATTTGTTACGATTAATGAGGATTAATCCAAAATAAATAACAAATACAAATATCAATCCATAATATAACTTAATGTCATAGTTCTTAAAGATTTTAATCATTAAATAAAAAAAAATAAGCCATATTCCAATCGAAGGAACATACATCCAGTGTTCCGATATATTAGCGTTTAAAGGAATGAAATTGGAAACCGGCGCATATCCGATACAAAACCAAATAACACCGAATAAGATCACGGGAAATTGTTTTCTTAACATAAACGCTAATACCGTCGTGATGATTAGAGCTACCATCGGAACAAATGAAGACAAACTGAATATTGTTTTTTGCCATTCAATATTTCTATCCATGCTTAAATCAAATGGAACAAACAAAAGATAAACGAGATTAACGATGGCCATTGTACTGGTTAATATTCGTTGGTAAAAACCCGGTATTCCGTCGGCACTAAAATCCGTCGGGAAATTCAACCACGTTAAACGTAAAAGCACATAAATGAATAAGACAATTCCGTATGGAAGAAATTTTCTTAAAGATGAAGATATATTCTTACTCAGTCCAAAATAATTAAACAAAAAAATAAATGCAGGCGTGATGACGCCGTACTCTTTAGAACATAAGGCAAATATAAAGAATACCAACGATGGATAAACCGTTTTACACACCATAAATGTATAAATAGATAACAATATGAATAACGCAACGAGCTCATCAGCCCGACCAGCCGCATATGTTACGACTTGCGTATGAATCGGGTGCACCAACCATGTCAGCGAACACCCAAGGGCTATCAAACGAGAATGATCCGCCACCTTTCGATCGATAACACCAATCGAACCAAAAACAATCAGATATATTAGAAAAGAATTAAGAATATGAATGAGGACACTGCTGACATGATATCCCATCGGATTAAGCTGCCAAACGGAATAGTCCAGCATGTATGAAACGGCCTGCAGCGGACGGTAAAAATTACTTTTATCCAAACCAAAGTGATGAATATCCGTCGAAAATATCTCTTTTATATGAACCCAATCGCGAATATACAGATTGGGTGTGATCACCATTTGATCATCCCAAATAAACCCATTCTGAAATGAACTAAAATAAAACAGTAATCCCACAAAAAAAAATAAAATGAGAATCAGCCACTTGAAAGGATCGGCGGGCGGCCAATAAGGATTATTTTGGTCTACTTTCTTTTCATCACCCATGTGTTATACTTTCTTTGAGTCATTTGTTCTGTGAAACAACAGCATATCATGCAGTCAACATCAACGCATCTTTTTTATCCACACAGAATTTCTGCACATTTGATTGACAATTTATTACCATCTGCTATAAAGGACTTAAGTTACTTATTTCCAAATATTTATGATGTATTTAAAACCTTAAGGAGGGTTTCTTATGAAAAGACTATTTACCTTGATTGTTGTAACAACATGCTCTGTTCTGATATGCACATCGGCTAAAGCTTACGAATTAAGCAAAATAGAGGACGTAAATCATCATAAAATGTGGCATAAGTTTAAACGCGGAGTCATTAATGTTTTTACTTCTCCGATGGAAATACCGAAGCAAATACACACTGAAGTCAAAGCCAGCGAGAGCAAAGTTCCCGCGGCTTTGGGCGGCACGGTTAAAGGCGTAGGTTACGCGGTCGGCCGGCTCGGGTCCGGATTATGGGATATGGTTAGTTTTAACTTAGCTGTTCCCGAAAAATATGAACCGCTGATGAAACCGGATTACGTTTGTGATCATATGAATGAACAAGCGGCAAAAGAAAAAGCAGCCGCTGAATCAGTACCCGTCGAAACTCCACCCGCAGCACCCGTACAAGAATAATTTGTTTAGAAATAAAAAGAGGTGATCGTGCATGATCACCTCTTTTTTTACCTTCCCCGGCCTTACTGTTTCAACCAAAACAATAATCCCGTTGAGATCAACAAACTTGGAACTAAAAACAATATAAAAGCCACAATTCTTTTTTGACGGCTGGTCAAATCCAATTGAGTAATCTTGACCTGTGTTTGATCGAGATACGCTACATAGTCTAATTCGGTTAACCAATTAACAGCATTCGCGCCTAACTGGGCATTACTGTAGAAATCGATATATTCATTAGAAATAAAATCCGCGTCGGTGATCACGATGATTCTCGTATCTGATAATCCCTCCGCCTGTTTTGGCTGCATAAGCACAAAAGCGATGGGTACCGGACCGGCGCGGTCATCCACATCCAGTTTTACGGTCAAATTTCGATTCGTTTCTCCCCAGCTGTTTTTTTCCGACGTGGTCAATATCAATGGTGCGAGTTTGACGGTTTGTTTTCGATCTTTGAGCATTTTAATGGACCGCGGTCTCACGAAAAACGTGTAATCCAATCCTTTAACAATAGCCCGATGCGACATATAATTTCTCGTCGCTGGCGATCCAACATCACCGCTCGCGTGGCTGTCTAAATCGACAACAACATCTTTAGCGACGGCAATTCCCCACTCACGGAAAATATTATTCAATGAAGGATTCAATTCTTCCTGTTCAACCGTCAAGGGAACTTCCGGTGTTGTCACAAGGGTATTTTCAATAAGAAATAATGCGTCGCCTCCCTTAGCCAGGTAATCAAGAATGATCCGCTCTTCTTTAACGGTCAGAAACTTTTTTGGCCCAGCCACGACGAGAACACTACAATCATCGGGAATTCCTCCTATCAGATCGACTTCCACTTCTTTACTCATAATATTATTCGTGGATAAATGTTTTGAAAATTTATTAAGGCCCGTCGTTTTATCGTCCTCTAATCTGGATTCACCATGGCCCGTTAAGAAACAGGCTGTTCGTGTTTTTCTCGTCAACTGCATGATGGTATTATTAATACCTTCCTGCGTCAGAAGATTTCTGGTGAAATCAATTTCTCTGCGCTCTGGGCCGGACTGAACAAATAATTTCTTTTCATTCGCGCTAATGGTTGTGCCAAATTGGGCCGCGTAACCGATACGAACCAATGGATCAATAATTTCCACGGTGATTCTTCCCTTCGATGCCCGCTGATATTCATTGAGCAAATCTTCTAAATATTTCGGCGGAACGCCGACGTGAAATGCTGTCATGCGTATATCTTTTTTTAAGGCTTCGATTTCTTGATGGGTTTGCGGCAGTAATGTATGCTGTTTAAATTTGGTTAAGTCGAGCCTCTTGTTATAGATAAGACCGAGATAGTTTAACTCAACAAAGAGCGTCAATATGAGAAGAATTCTAATGCCTTCCCAAATTCTTCTTTTGCTAATAACCACAGGGCTAGTTTGAAGTATTTTTACACGATAAACTGGATACAAAATAGATATAAGGCCGAGAATGATTAAGCCAACTTCCATCGCTCCGCTGAAACGGTTATCAATAAACATCACTCCTATCCCGCCGAGAAAGATAATGACACCTAAAATAAATATCACATACAAAAGCTTATTCATAATCGTTCCTCAATTCCAAGACGGGAAATCATCAGACACAAAACAATACCAGTGAGAAAATAGACAATGTCGGAAGTCAAGATCATCCCGGCAAAATAATTCTGGGTATGCGGCATTACTGTTATATATTTGAGGATTTCAAGCGATGAACCGCTGACATATTTCGTCAGGCTGAGTGAAAAGTAAAGAAGAAGAATCAGTATATACGAAGTCATCGCCGCTAATACTTGACTCTTTGTAAAAGAAGACGTCATGATACCGATGGCTATAAAGAAAGCTCCCTCCAGCCATAACCCTAAATATCCGACGAGAACAGCTGAGCGGTCCGGAGCACCGAAATGTTCAATGATTAAATAATAAGGTAAGGTCAAAAGAATCATGATCGAGAAAAACATCAAAACGCCAAAATATTTACCTAAAATGATAGCCGCGTCGGTCGTTGGAGTTGTCTTTAAAAATTCCATTGTTCCTGATTCTTTTTCTTGGGCCAAAGTTTTCATCGTGATCAAGGGGATTAGAAAAACAAACATGAATTCCATTAATGTAAACATGTCTCTCAACGTTGCTTCCCTATTCTCGTCGATGATAATAAAGAAAAAGATATTAAAAATAGTCAGTGAAAGGCAGAGAAGAATATACGCTACCGGGGTTTGAAAGCTGACTTTTAATTCTTTGGAGGCAATGCAAATAATTTTATTCATTGGTATTAAACCCGATTGTTTTTAAGAACGCTTCTTCCAAATTAGAATGGTCTTTCAGCATTTCTTCCAAAGATGAATCTTTGATAATGGAACCTTTTTTAATAATAATGACCCTTTGAGCCATTTGCTCAATTTCACTGAGAATGTGCGTACTTAAAATGACCGTTCGTCTCTTCTCGATATTCTTAATTAACTTCCGTATTTGCTGAACTTGAACCGGATCTAAACCGCTGGTTGGCTCGTCGAGAATGAGTATGGCAGGATCATTAATTATGGCCTGGGCAATACCGGCTCTTTGTTTATAACCTTTGGATAATGTGCCTATAATTTTATTTCTAACTTCTTGTAAATCACAATCATTTAATACCTGCTCTACTCTCTTTTTTTGATCTTTAGGTAAAACGTTTCTTAATTGCGCGGCGAATTTCAGATAATCGACGACCCGCATACTCATATAAAGGGGCGGGGTTTCCGGGAGATAACCAATTCCCTTTCTAATTTCCAGCGAACTTCGAGTGACATCCCGTTCATTAATCATCACTTTTCCTGATGAGGGCTGCAAATACGTAGTTAATATTCGCATCAGCGTCGTTTTGCCCGCGCCGTTCTGACCGAGAATACCGACAATTTCTCCGGTGCCGATTTCAAAAGAAATATTCTTTAAAGCCACCGTCGATCCGTATGATTTTCCTAATTCTAGAACTTTAATCATTGTTTATTCCGGTTAATGGTGTGATATACAGAAGAATAATCTAAATGTTCGAAACCTTCTTCCACAGAAGTTTCAAGAACAGCTTCAATAGATCTGATGATGGCGGTGTTCAGGCCTTTTCCATCGGCGTGGTCGGCGATCAAACGGACATCTTTTAATAAATTCTTTACGGAAAAATTCGGATCGGAATAATTCTGTCGCTGCCAATTCGGCATTTTCTTCTCAAACATAGGCGCGTATAAAGAACTTTTTTTTAATATTTCCATAAATAAATCTGTACTGATCTGATTTTGCTCGACCATTCCCAGACTCAAACTAAAACCAGCGACGTGAGACGCAATGATCTGATTAATGGCTAATTTCAAGGCCGTAGCCTGGCCAACCTTCCCTATATAATAACAATCCGGACCAAAAAAAGAAAAGAATGTCTGCCATTTTTTAAATAATGTCGGATCACCACCCACCATCGTGATCAAATTCTTTTGCTCAATTTCACGACGGCTTCCTAAAATCGGACATTCAAGATAATCTCCGCCGCTGTTACGAACTTTTTCATAAATCTCAATACTCTCTTCGGGAGAAATAGTTCCCATTTGTATAATCATTTTATTTTTAAAAGAATATTGCCGGGCAAATAAAGTGTCGTCGATAGCCTTTTTATTGGAGAGCGTTAAGATGATACATTCCGCTTGGCCCAAAACATCAGCTATATCCGTTCCTACTCGGGCGCCTAAAGATCCTAAATGAACAGTTTTCTCAATTGTTCGATTATAAACAATGACAGTTTCATTTTTCTGCAGCAAGACTTCCGCAATTTTTGTTCCTACAATTCCTGTTCCGATTACAGCGTTAATCACATTAAAAGCCCTGTTGATAATTTTTACCGACGGGATAGAACTATTTATGACAATAAACGATCCAGGTTCTCAAAAAGAAGTTTCGAATTGATCGGCTTAGACATGTATTCGATATTAGACTTTTGACCAATCTTGTCACTCATTTCCTGATCCCGCGTGGTCATCAAGATAATCGGGACCTTCTTAAACGCCTTGTTAAAACGAAGCTGATAACAAATATCATATCCGTTGATCTCAGGAAGCATAACGTCCAAGACGACTAAATCCGGATTTTCATTCTGTATTTTGACTAAAGCGTCTAAACCATCTTCGGCGAATAAAACATCAAAGTTTTTTGATTTCAACAAAGCGCCAACTAATTTCAATGTTCCGGGATCGTCGTCAACGACCAAAATTTTCTTTACCATGCCTTCCTCTCTCATTCTTAAATATAGTCTAACGAAAATAATCAGACTTTCAAGGACGAATCATCCCGTTGTCTCAACCGGATAATATCACGGTCACCGCAAATATCCTTTGTATCAAATTATTTATTCCGATATCTTATGATACAATTATTTAATGATCAGGATATTTATATGAATGGTTCCCTTGATGCCAGAAAAAATCTGCTCGTCATCCTTTTGCTCGGCATATTCAGTTTAGCTGCTTACAGCAATAGTCTTAACAATCCCTTTTTGATGGATGATCATGCCCTTGTCCTCGAGAATAGAAAGATTGGAAGTATGGATCATTTGCAACTCAGTCCCTTTTCTCATCAAAGTAAAGATAGCGATGGATTTAAATACCTTTATTACCGGCCAATCACTCATTTAGCTGATTATGCTTTTTTCTTAATGTTCGGAAAAAATGTTGTCGGTTATCACATGCTCAATTTACTGCTTTTTTTCTTGTCTGCCGTCAGTTTATATTATTTCTTTAGAAAAATAAAAATATCCGATACTGTATCCGTCATTACCTGTCTTCTGTTTATTACTCATCCCATTAATGGCGTGTTGATTAATTACACGTCGACAACAGGATATATTTTGTTGATTCTATTTACTATTTTCGGTTTTATGAATTATTTATCGTACATGGACGATAAAAAAACTTCCCGCCTATCCTTAAGTCTTCTATTCTTTGTTTTATCACTTTTGTGCCATGAAACCGCCATTTTCTTTCCTATCTATCTTGGCGCCATTCTTTATCTAGTCAGAAAATTTAGTTTTTCACGCTCTATGGCTTCTCTTATTCCGTTCTTCGTCATAATTTCTCTATATTTATGTTTTCGGATGTATTATGCCAGTCTTAAATCAGGAGTCATCGATAATATTTCTGGTTTTAATCTTTCCTTCCAGCAATATTTGGCAATGTATTTCCACCTGATTCTTCACTATTTTAAAAACCTTGTGTTCATGTCCGATATTGTCCTTATATACAGTATTCCGACGATTCATCAGCATTTCCTTCTCTGGAATTTAATGTTCATGGCTTTTATATCCTTTATATCGTACTTAATTTTTTATAAGTGGCGCAACGATACAAAATCATTAGCCTTGGCATGGATCATGATTGGTTTTGGCCCGGTCACGCTCGCATGTTTTTCTCGGGCGTCAATGGGGATGATCATTTCGCCTCATTGGCTGCTTATATCTTCCATCGGGTATTGCTTACTTATCGCGTCATTATTAGAAATATCATTCCGTCCGAACAACAAAACACTTTTTGTGATCAGCGTCGCCATTCTCCTATCCAGTTATACTCTGATTTCCCGTCAATATAATCAAATATGGTCCAATGAAATAAAATACTGCCGATATATGCTGAGTTTATCGCCTAATATACCCTTGGTCAAATTTTGGCTGGGCACCGCGTTTCTTGAAAAGGGAGATTTAAATAACGCTGAATATTTTTTTAAAAAAACGATCATGAATGCGAAAAGTGATTGGCAAGCTTACTCAAATTTAGGAGTGATTGAAGCTTTACGAGGTCACGAAGATATGGCATTACAATATTATCTTAAGGCCCTTGAACGGAATCCCGATTCGACAGACTTACTCAATAATTTAGCCGCGACCTACATCGAAATGAAAGAATATGCTAAAGCCGAAGAATATTTAAGGAGGATTCTCGTCGTGGATCCCGACTTCACCGAAGCGCTAGCTAACTGGAATGTCTTAAAAACATTACAAGAAAATCAGGTTAATAATTGATTACGAATATGATAAGCCACAATTCCAAAAGCAACGGCAACGTTGAGAGAATTCTTGATTCCGGCCATTTCTATTTCAATCGAACAATCACCTAAATCAGCAACTTCTTGCTGAACACCCTCGACTTCATTTCCAATAATTAAGCAAACCGAGTTTTTAGGCTTATAAAGATGATGAAAAATACTTTGTTCTGTTTGCTCTAAGACGACAATTTCATATCCTTTTTTCTTCAATGGATGAATGACGTTGACAATATCCTCGGAATATTCCCACTCCACATGATCTTCCGCCCCGAGAGCGGTTTTGGCAATTTGATTATTTGGCGGGAAACCGGTGATGCCGCACAACCATATCTTCTCAATGCCGGCACCGTCGGAGGTCCTGAATATGGAGCCGACATTATGCAGGCTACGGATATTATTCAAAATAATCGTTATTGGTATTTTTGGTTGTTTTCTTTTTAATTCCTGACGATGAACATTTTCCTGATGAGTAATCTTACGCATTTTCTTTTGCCGTCCCAATTTCCATATTTTTATAAAATAAACAAGATAGCATCATGCCGATTAAACAGCCGACGACGGAAAAGATCGCCCACGTATTTGTTATCATAAAACAACATAGTATAATCGGAGCGATGACAAATATAAACCTTGAATAAAGCAATGGCGCACAAGCCAACAGCAACTCGGAACAGACAATAAAGTTCGAAAAATAAACACTGACCACTTTTAATTGATCAGCCGTAAAATGAGCCATTAACCACGTGTGCGGCCATAAAGTTTTTTCACTCCAAAAAATACGGTAAAACACTTCTCCCGACAGATACTCAGGAGTTAGTTTCCCGACGAAACCGGCAAAGAAAATTAATCCTATGACAAGCCTTGCTAACAGACAAGCTTGCTGGCGAAAAACGGCATCGACATGATCACTCTTAAATCCCGTCCATATAATCCATAAACCTACCCAGAAAGATGTGACAAATGTCGCGTCATTATAAGAATTAATATGCAGCATCATAATCAAGGAGCTCATCGTCATTAAAAGACCGGAAAAAATTAATCGCAATCTCGTCGGGCAAATGACCGCCGGAATACAAAGTGCCGGCAGAAAGAAAAAAATGACGGAAACATGCGGGTTTAAAAAAAACGGCGGGAATAAAGGGTGAACCACCGGCACCGTATAAATGACTTGAGTCATATACGGTAAAAGAAAATAAGATTTACAATACCAACCTAACAGCCAAAATACCATCGTCCAGCGTATGACTGTATAATTTAAATGTTTAGTATGCTCTCGGCTCATACTAATAAACCCTTTCCATATATATACGTCCATCTTTAATGTTCAAATAATAACACGTCTCAACAAACGTATTCCTATAACTTGAACGCAAAGAAATATATTTATAATCCTTATCTTTCAAGGCCATGGCTCTATACCAACTGAACGTGATGACCCTTAAAGGATAATGATTAATCCATGTGTAGTGATGTATAAATGTTTCTGGAGCGGGAATTCCTTGAATGAGATTTTTCGGTCGATTACCAATCCATACTTCATTCGCGAAATTATACATCGACGGAACGGGCTGATGGATAGCCCATTCACCAAAGGATGGGGAAGTCAAATGAAACTGGGATATCGCTTGTCGACGGAGTTCAGGACAAAAAATCTTGAGGCTTATATAAATGTACAGAAAGACAATGATCAATATAAACAGACAAGTGGCGGGATATTTCTTCCATTGGGCAAAACTGCATACTGCCCGCAGTGAAAAAGATTCATTTCTTTTTTCACTCATTTTGATCGGCCATTAATCTTTTCCGAAAATCTTCTTAAGACCTTTAGCCTTATCTTTCAAAGTTTCAGCCGTGTCTTTAATTCCACCGGTCGTATTTCCCAGAATATCTTCGGCACTTTTTACGGCGTCGGTAGCTAATTTGGTGGATGACTTTAACGTACCTGTTAACCCGGAGGTAAGTCCGTTAAGATCAAATCCAGACAAAGCGGCAATTGGAGTTTTAAATAATGCCTTAAATACAATAAGACTGATCACGGCGTTTAAGTCTTCGATATTGGAATACTTTTCATTAAGATTTACATCGAAGGTTTGAACCATTGGCTCACCGCCGGCTGAATAATCTTTATAAATAACACGGTCAATCCGCAAGGATAGATTATCAATTTTAAGCTCACCTTTCTGCTTGGACGGCCCTTCTTTCTTCTGTTGAGCGCCTTCTTTAGGTTGCATTAAGGCTTTAAGGGAATCGAGATTGGTTTTTCCATCTTTATTTTTAACAATAATGAATTCATTCAAATGAAAACGTACATCTTTGAGATAGATATTTCCCTTCATCAAATCCGACAAACTGTAATCAGCATAAATATCCGGGACACTAACCATTAAGTCTTCCGGAAAACCCGACGGATTATAAACTTTAAGGTCATCAATATCTAGCAGTGTATTTTTCAATCCGATGTTCAGCCCTCCCATCGTTAAAGGCAGTCCAGAATAAGCTTTAAAACCTTGTTCCACTGCCGCTTTAACAATAAAATTCCGGGCTAATACACCAATCACTAGCAATATAATAATTAAACCAAAAATCGCTCTTAAAAGTTTCATATGCTGCTCCTTTATAAAGTTCTATCTTATCCGACGAGAACACCTATAGATTAAGGTTTCCCAGTTTGCTGCGATTTTTTCTCTTCGCTGGCAATTAGGGAAAGTTGTTGACCGATTTTGGTCAACGCATACCCGATCGCGAAAATAAAGATACCGACTTGAATGTGCTTAAAATCTTTTTCCATCAAATTAACAACGATTACCAAACAGCCTAATAACATGTTAACTAGTCCACCGCCTAGGGTGAATATGCCAAGCCGTTCTAACTTAATGATATTCTTAAATTTCATTCTGTTCCCTTTTTATTCTTCGCAAAATTTTCTTTATCATACTACAAAGAAAAATGGAGCACAATATCATTTGCTTTGCTTTTTAAGCCTTATTTTGTCGCCTCTTCCATTATTTCCATCATGCGTTTAACATAATCGGACCTGGATGGCAGTTCACCATCAATCAGCCGGGCACTTTCAAATAGCTGAACAATACATTTCTTAAGAAAAGGATCGGACGGGTTAGCTAAAAGACGGCGCGATAAATTTCTAATGACAGGATGTTCCGTATTAATTTCCATAATTCGCTTAGATGGGCCGGGCTCATGGCCCATTAACTTCATCATCCGTTCCATTTGCCGGTCCATACCGTCTTCTCCTGTCACTAAAGTTACCGCCGAGTCGACAAGACGCTTGGAAACCTTAACATCTTCTACCTGGTCGCTTAATGTTTCCTTAAATAAATTAATCAATGATTTCGATAAATGGTCGACTTCCTTATCCTCTGATTTACTTTCTCCATCTAAATTAATATCGCCTTTATCAATAGCTTTCAGCGGTTTTTTATCGAATTCCTGTATGCCTTGCAAGATAAAAACGTCGACGGGTTCTAACATTAAGAGCACTTCAATATCGTGTTTTTTAAAATACTCAAGATTAGGATTACTATCAACCTGAGCCCGATTTTCACCGGTTAAGAAATAAATTTCCTTCTGCGTTTCCTTCATGCGCCCAACATAATCTTTAAAAGACGTCATTTCGCCAGATTTTTTCGTAGAGCTTTCGAAACGTAAAAGTTCAATCAACTTTTCGCGATTAGCAAAATCCGAATTACTACCCGTTTTAAACAAAGGACCGAAAGTTTTATAAAAAGTGAGATATTTTTCCGTGTCTTTGTTCGACATTTTCTGAAGCCACTGGATGATTTTCGTCGTCAAAGTCTTTTTGATCGACGCCATGACCGTCGAGGCCTGAACCACTTCACGGGAAACGTTTAAAGGAAGATCGCTCGTATCGACAACACCGCGGACAAACTGAAGATATTCCGGCAACAATTCCTTGCAATCGTCCATGATCATAATTTTTTTGGAATATAACTGAACCGTTTTATGTTGGTTCACACGAATCAGTTCAAACGGCGCCTTAGTAGGAATGAACAACAATGCCTTAAATTCAGCACCTGCGCCTTCAATGGATAAATACAAATGGGCTAATGGATTTTCGTAATCATTCGTAATAAATTTATAAAACTCATTACTATCATCATCTTTGATCTCATTTTCGGGTTTGCGCCATAACGGTTCCACTGTATTTATTTTCTCATTCCCGACGAGAATCGGGAAATCAGCAAAGTTCGAATATTTCTTAATGATTTCCTTAATCCTATATTCGTCAGAAAACTCCTCGGCCTCTTTCTTTAATGTGAACGTAATCGTTGTCCCGCGGTCTTCTTTTTCGATTTCTTCGATCGTGTAATTTCCTTCTCCCGACGAAACCCAGCGGTAACCTTTCGAATCTGGATCAGCATGACGGGTTTCGATCGTGACTTCATCCGTTACCATAAACGCCGAATAAAAACCCACGCCGAATTGTCCGATCAAATCACCGACATCTTTTTTTTGCTCCTTCATCGTCTTTAAGAATTCTAATGTCCCGGAACGGGCGACAGTGCCAATATTTTCCGTCAGATCTTGATGAGTCATACCGATGCCAGTGTCCTGAATAGAAAATGTTTTTTTCTTCTCATCGATGGTAATTTTAATCTCCAAGTCTTTTCCCTTATCCAGAATATTTTCATCAGTCAATTGACGATATCGAACTTTGTTCATGGCATCCGAGGCATTAGAAATTAATTCACGCAGAAAAACTTCGGGGTGTGTATACAGAGAATGAATAATCAATTGCAATAATTGCTTCATCTCAGCTTTATATTCATGTGTTTCTGGATTTTTATTCGCCATAACTTAATACTCCTTATCGGTTCATGTTATTTCAAACGGAAAAAAATCCGTTTCGAGACAATATCATAGTAAAAAATTGATCTTTTTTCCAGTAACAATCTTAAGTAGGTAAGAAATGGGTGAGGTAGGAAAATGGACTTAAAAATTTATTTTTTCTGAGAATATTCGTAACTAAGCATCCAATTAATGCCGAACTTGTCGGTCAACATACCGAAATAAGCATTCCAAAATGTTCTCCCTAACGGCATGATCACTTTTCCACCTTGAGAAAGTTGATTAAACAATCGTTCAGTTTCTTCTTCACTTTCCGTATTAATAGACAAGTCCACATTGTCTCCGACGACCATCTTTGAATCCAGAGATGAGGGACAGTCACCTCCCATCAGCATATTTTCTTTGCCGATAGGTAATGACATGTGCAAAATTCTTTCAGCATCCTTTTCAGAAATAGGATGATTTTCATCTTGTTGGACGTTCGACGGAATATCTTTATAATGCGAAATCATTGTGAACTCTCCGCCAAAGACAGATTTATAAAAATTAAATGCTTCCTCTGCATTTCCCTTAAAATGAAGATATGGATTAATATTTTTCATAAACTTCCTTTCAAAGTTATTTATCTTTCCCGTTGTAGGCTTCTTCCAAACGTTTGATATCCAATTTTTTCATTTGAACCAGAACAGCCATCATCCGGTCGATTTTTTTCATATCTTTGTCTTTCAGCATCTCATTGATAGAAGCCGGATTGATTTGCCATGTCACACCAAACTTATCTGTTAACCAACCGCACTGTTCAAATTGCTTGTCGGCTGATAATTTTTCCCACAGTTCATCAATTTCCTTTTGAGTTTTACAATTCACCATCAAAGAAATGGCCGGCGTGAATGAGACATTCGAACCGGCATTTAGGGCGAGGAATTCCTGTTTTTCGATTTCAAATGATACAGTCATCACTGATCCTTCTTTTTGTCCGGAAGCCTGAGAGGCTGATTTTCCGTAACGAGTAATGTTGATAACCTTTGAATTCTTAAAGACAGAAACATAAAAATTCGCCGCTTCCTCGGCCTTTTTATCAAACCATAAACACGGGACAATTTTTTGCATAAATCTCCTTAAAAAATTATTTAAGCTTCGACGATCGTTTCAAATCCGCCATAAGACATACGTTTAGGATCAAACGGCATATCCTTAGGATCGCATATTTGGCTGATGCGCGGATCTTTCATCACTTTCGCGTTCACGCGATCACGATGTGCGCGTGATTTATAGACGATATATGCGAATACCACCGTTTCACCGGGCTTTACTTTAGCAACTTTAGGAAATGGAACGCCAAAGGCGACATCCATGTGTTCTCCGACGCATTCGCGATATTCCAAGGCGCCATGTTCCATCCAAATCTTACTGGCCTTCTGCGCTATACGTTGATACTTCTGTATATTTTTTTTAGGAACAGCTAAAAGAAATCCATCCACATATTTTGCCATTGCACATTTCCCCTTCTGTTTAATGTTTAATCTTAAAATTAACTCTCAGGCGCTATTTTAGTGGTTCGCTATTTGTAAATCCATAAAAAAAAATCAGATGCCTACTTCAGCAATGAGTCTCTTTTAATTTGATCTTTACGAATATCGTATTCTTCTTTCGTTATCTTTCCGCTATCATAATCTTTCTGTACTTGTCTCATTTGCGCTTCCGCGTTGATCTCATATCCTGCTCCCGCTCCTAGAGCGCCCGTCCCTGTTCCGCCCCAAAAAGCACCGCTACAACCGACCAATGTTAATGCTACAAGTGGTATTATTAATCCATAAATTTTTTTCATATATCCTCCTTTACCTGTTTATCTAAAAAGCCACGAGGTTCAAGAGTAATATAGGAGAAAACAGATTAAGGGAAGATTAAAATAAAATTAAGTATGTGGTGAGATTGCCTTATTGGAATCGTCTTTCTTCGATAAAAGAAGCGACGCAGCGACTGAACCGACGAGTATCGTAATAACGACGCCTAAAGACAAACCGACTGGAATGTGAATGATATCCGACAATAGCATTTTTGCGCCGACAAAAACAAGGATCGCGGATAAACCATAATGAAGGTAATGAAAAAGATGAATTGTGCCGGCTAAGGCAAAATATATCGCCCGCAGCCCCAAAATAGCAAAAATATTAGACGTATAAACGATAAATGGATCTTGTGTTATCGCCAAAATAGCGGGGACTGAATCAACAGCAAAGAGTAAGTCGGTTGTTTCGATGACGATGAGAACTACAAATAAAGGTGTCGCGTATTTCACTCCCTCTTTGACAACAAAAAAATTACCTTCATGATATTCATGGGTGACAGGCATAATTCGACGAAATAGGCGAACAAATATATTGTGCTCCGGATGAACTTCTTTATCTTTTTCCGTCACCATCTTGATTCCTGTATACACAAGAAACGCGCCGAAAATATAAATGATAAAATGAAAATTTTTAATTAAAGTAATACCGCAGGCAATAAACGTCGCCCGCATAACAATGGCCCCTAGTATTCCCCAAAAAAGAACTTTATGTTGATATATTTTGGGAACTTTAAAATACGAAAAGATCACCAAAAATACAAAGAGATTATCGACGCTGAGGGATTCTTCAATCAAATAACCGGTCAAAAATTCAAGAGCTGCGGCCTTTCCTTTTAAAAAATAAATTCCTATATTAAATAAGCCCGCGAGACTGACCCAAAATACGCTCCAGCCCAATGCCTCTTTCACTTTTATTTCATGCGCGTTCTTATTAAAAACAAATAAATCTAAGGCCAGCATGATGATGATAAAAACATTAAATCCAACCCATAACATAAGCTCTTCAAACGGCATTAGTTCACTCCGAGGTAATAAAATTTGTATGAAAATACACCGTTTGAATTATATATGATTTCATTAAAGTTTCATTATCTTTTTAATTTTGGGCATTTTATAAATCGTCTAATCGGAATTTGATGGGGACATGTGCAGAAGATTGTACGGCTAAATCGCCTAAGCGGGCGGGTTGGAACGTCCACTTCTTGACTGTTTTTGACGCCGTCTCATCGAGAATGGAATAACCTGAACTTTTTTTGATATTCACCGATATCGTTTTACCATGTTTATCAATCAATGCTTCTATAAGAACGGTGCCTTCCCAGCCTTTTTTCTTGGCTTCCCATGGATAAGGCGGCGCGGGATTTTTCAGATAATTAGGTTTGGCTTCGGTTAACGCGCCCGCCGAGGAATGTAATGTTGTTTCATTCTTTCCGGCGACCGCTGAGCGTCCATCCCCCTTCTCGACAGCATCTTTGGCTGTTAACACAGGCTTCTTTTGTATAGGTACAACGTGTGACTTTTCGACAATTTTGAGGACAACGGGTTCAACTTTAGGAGGAACAATTTCTTCTATCATTTCCTTTTCAATGACCGACGGAACAATTGGTTCCGGAACAATTTCAGGAATAATAGGAACTTCCTCGACGACGGGTTCAGCGGGAGCAGCCACTAATTGAATTTCTATACCACTAACACCGGTTTCAATACCATATTGAACCGGTTTAATTAACAAGGCGCCACCGACGGTGAATAAGATTACATGAAATATAATCGACGCTGATAGACCCGTTAGTTTATCACGAAGATAACCAAGATTATTTCCTATAGGGACATATGACACGCTCATTGAGGCTTCCTCGTTTGTATAGCTACTTTGGTGATACCAAGTAATCTGACTTCATCAAGAATTTCAATCGCCTTGCCAAAATCTGCTTCCGTATCGCCATTTATAAACACCGTCAATTCCGGATCATTGGCTTTTAACGTTTTTAATTTTTCTTTTAAATCACCAATAGTGATCATCACTTTATCTAAATAAATATCACCATTCTGTGTAATAGAAATAGTCGCGGTAGACTTACGGTCCTGCGCAGATCCGGTGACGGCCGTTGGTAAACGCACAACAACACCAGAATTTTTCACCATGGACATGGAAACCATGACAAATGTCGCTAAAAGGAAAAAAATAATATCGATCAACGGAATAATTTCAATACGCGCTTTCTTCCGTCGATACGGTGTTACAATTTTCATGTCAATCTCCGGTCCGGTTTACGTAAAAGCAATTCTAAATGCGTCGAGGCATCTTCAATTTCATGACGAGCGTCCTCTAAACGTCCATTCAAATAATTAAATGGAATTAAAGAAACAATAGCAATCGCCAAACCAAAGGCGGTGGCAATCAAGGCTTCAGCAATACCGCCGGTAATAACGCTAGGAGTTTCAAGTTCCCGTCCTCCTATAAGACCAAACGCATTAATCATCCCCGTCACTGTCCCCAATAAACCAAGGAGCGGAGCCAATGTGATAATAGTATCTAACGTCGTCAGGCCTTGGCTAAAACGTTTTAATTCTTGATTGGCTTTTTGTAATAAAGCATTGGAAAATCCTTTTTCGCGATGCTTCAATCCGTAAACCAATGTTCGTACAACAAAGTCTAAACTCTGTTCTCCTCGACGGATAGACCCATCGATATTTCCTTGTTCCACATTGGTCAAAATATATTCAATCATCTTCGGATCGCGAGTGCGCCGTTCCCGAAAAATAAAAATGGTCCGTTCAAACACAACCGTCAATGTGACCACCGATGCTAATAAAAGCGGCCACATGATCAATCCGCCCTTTTGAAATATTTCCAACATATATACTCCTTAATTCTGTATTTGAAATTTCTTTTTGCGCCAAGAATTAAATCTTTGCAAAGCCATAGATAACCCCGTCCACACTAATACAGTAGCCCCACAAGCGCCAATAAACATAATCATTTGTCCGACGATACCCCAAGCTTGTCCCGTATGAATCGGTTTAATCCACATGCGCGCTTTTCGTCCGGTATTCAATTCTGAAAACGGTTCCCACTTTTTCACTTCAGCGGTAAACAGATCTAATGTCAGCTGCGAGCGATGATTAGGCAATCTAACCGACGGCTCTTGAATGGAAATCACAACCGCAGCTTTGTCATCTTTTCCCAGACGAATATTCATCGTAACCCAACTGGGCACTTGTTTTTCTGCTGTTTGAAAAAGTGTATCAAAGCTAGCTTTGGGTTGATCATTATTCTCTTTAACTTTTTTTTCCGTCTCTGATTTTTGTTGAGACTGTACCGGCGGCGGTGTATTTCCCGTCGATCGATACAACAAATTATTGGCCCACGTATAGGACATAATCAAGCCTGTTACCGTTGTGACAAGAAAAATCGGCGAGCACCAAAAGCCGATCGTATTATGCCAATTCCAGTCGCGAGCTTTTCCTTTCAGAGTCGGATTAAATTTGATAATCGCTTGTATCGATTTCCACTGCCATTGCTTTGGCCACCATAAATAAATACCGCTTAAAATAAGCAGGAAAAATCCGAGACAGGCAGCACCGGTAATCGGCTTACCAATTTCTTTTTTACCAAAATAGCGGTGCCAATCTTCAATTTTATGCATCAGTTTATGAATTTGAGAATCTTCGCCTAAGATTTCACCTGTATACGGATTAATATAAACGGAACCCTCCCGTCCAAACCCGACAGTGATACTTGACTTCTCGTCGGATTTTAAACCGATTTGTGTAATTTTTTTATCTGGATACTGCCCTTTCACTTTAGAAACGATTTCGTCCAGGCTCAATCTTTGGGCCGCAGCGTCGGTAATATTCACAAATTGCTGTTTCCGTTCAACGTACCTAACAATTTGTGGTTCAAAGGCCATGATCATTCCGGTTACGGCCATATTCAAAATGACCAGGCCGATGATAACTCCAATACTCAGATGAGCCCAAAATAAAACCTTACGGAATTTCATGACATCTCCGCCCATTGTCGAAGAAGATTGTGATAAATACCCGTCAGCTGTACACTCACCGGATGTTCAGGATGATCACGGCTGATGCGTTGAATCGCTGTATCAAGATCAAACATCAAGGTGCGTTGGCCATCGTCTCTCAACATACTTTGTAACCAAAAAAATGAACAGAGACGTGCACCGCGTGTTACCGGTTTGACATGGTGCAAACTCGTCGACGGGTAAAGAACCATATGGCCCGCCGGTAATTTAACGGCGTGAACACCGTAAGTATCCTCGACGCACAATTCTCCACCATCATATTCTTCCGGACCGTTAAAAAATAATGTTGCCGACAGATCGGTTCGTATACGAAGCGGCGCTCCGGGTACTTGACGAATAGCATTGTCGACGTGCGTACCGAAGGCTTGTCCGCCTTGATAGCGATTAAATAATGGTGGAAAAACACGTAAGGGCAATGCAGCTGATAAAAATAATGGATTTTTTCCTAAAGCGGCCAGAATCATATCACCGATTTCGCGCGACACGGGATGATTCTCCGGAATTTGCATATTGTCTTTGGCTTTTGCCGACTGATGTCCAGCCGTCACTTTTCCGTCGACCCAATCAGCAGCATCTAATTTTGCTCGAGCGGTTTTGACCTGCTCGGCGGTTAATACATTCGGTATACTCAACAACATGGAATCATTCCTTTCATTAAAATTTAAAATCAGTGCTAACAACTGCTGATCGCCCAGCCCCGGGAACAAAATGCCCGCCGCCGACTCGATCGATATACTCGACATCACCGATGTTATAAACATTCAGTCTTAAAGTAATATCTTCCGTCGCGTGATAAGCCGCCATGGCATCATTCAACAGATAATCCGGTGCTTCTTTACGGCTGTTCGTCGGATTACCGACGATGTTACTGCTGTAACGGGTATCAACAAACTGCAAACCTGTTCCGACTTCAAAATTCTTAGGCAGTTGATACGTCGTCCAAATGCTGACTGTATTTTCCGGCGTATTACTTAATTCATTCCCCTCTTCCAGAGGATTCTCCGACGATATAACTTCACTCCTCAAAAGTGTGTAAGCCGCGAAGACATCCCATTTATCCGTGACACTGCCTGAGGCGCCTAATTCAAAACCATCGACCCGCTGTTCGCCTGACAAGGTAATGACGTCCGTCGTGTCAGCCGGATCTTCTGTCCGGGCATTGGTTTTGTCCGTCCGGAATATAGCTGTTGTCAACGATAAACGTTCTTCCAAAAGGTCCCATTTTGTTCCGAGCTCCACCGTACGGCTTTCTTCGGGATCAATATTAATGTTATTTGCTGCCGTCGTCGTGGAACTTAATGTTAATCCTTCAGCTGAAGGGTTAAACGATGTTCCATACGCCGCATAAATGCTGCCGAATTCCAGCGGCTTATAGACGATTCCTGTGCGCCAGGTCAACATATCGTCGGTACGGCTCAATTTGGGAAGGTCAGCAGGCGTATAATTTAAATCGAATTGATCCCAACGCAATCCTCCGGTTAATTCCCATTGTTCGCTAAATTTAACGGTATCGAAAAGATAAATAGCATGTGACCAGGCGACAGCCTCACTTTTGGCCGACGCTGATGTGATTGAACCTGTATATGGGTCGTTCGGATTAGGATTATAAAGATCGGTCGTCGACGCTGTAGCAATCGTGCGGGCGCGGTTACTATCAACTTCGCGAATAATCTCAAACCCCGGGACGAGGGTGTGCTCAATATCGGCGGTATCAAACTTGATGATAAAATCCGTTTGATTAGCCGCTACCGCATCTTGCTGATCACGTGATTGCGCGTTACGGTTTATTGATGTACCGGTGGTGTTCACAAATCGAGGAGCAGTAATAATGGAATCACGATCATTGTAACCGTAACGGAATAAATTCCGCAGGCTCAAATTTTCATTCACATCATGTTCAGCGATCACTGTTCCGACATCTGTAACCGTGTTTTCATAATCGCGGTCTTTGAGACCATAAAAATTACTAAAATCAACCGGTGGTGCTTGATTGACATAGCCAGCGAGTCCCGTATGATTAGTTGGTACCCACGGAATGCCGTAATCCGGGAGATTGTCTTGTTCCAAATGAAAATAACTAATGGTTAATCTCGTCGGTGTTTCCAAACCAAAGGCAATCGTCGGCGCAACACCCCAGCGTTGATTATGCACTTCATCACGCCCTGGAACATCCGCATCATGGTACATCCCATTTAAGCGGAAGGCTGCTCCGTCAATAAAATCATTGGTGATCGGTTGATTCATATCAAATGTATAACGTTGATAGGCCTCTGTTCCGCCAGCCAATGTAGCATTATAAAAATCATTCATTCGAGGAGCTTTGGTGACCATATTCAATGACCCGCCGGTTGACCCGCGTCCGGAATAAGATGAAGCCGGCCCTTTGATCACTTCAATTTGTTCAAAATTAAATGGATCACGCGTATATCCGCCGAAATCACGAACTCCGTCGACAAACATATCGGTACGCGCGCTAAATCCCCGTATGGATAAATTGTCGCCGGCAGGAACACCGCCTTCGCCCGCTTGAATACTGATTCCCGGGACGTTGCGTAAAACTTCGCGTAATGATGTAGCACCTTGTTCTTCAATAACCGCTTGAGGAATAACCGTGATTGTTTGAGGAATATCACGTAAAGGTTCTGTATATTTTGGAGAAGAAACTTTTTCTGGTTTATATAAGCCTTCGTTTTCTTTTCGTCCGGTAACAACCACCTCGGGCATCAGGGCTGGATTTTTTTCTTCGGCGGAAGCATTCATCGTTCCGATGGTCAGAAAGGCTGCCGTACTTAAGGCAAAGACGGCTGGTTTATACGAATTAATTCCGAAATAAAATTTCTTAAAATACCATTTTCTTAAAACCGCTTCGAATAATTGTTTTTTGTGTCTGGACCTGTTTGTATGACGTTTCATTCTTTTATTCCAATCTTTTTCTGATGCTCTCTGTCTGTACAGTGGTTCATCAGAATTTTTATCATATTGCCCCACAGGCGTGGTAGCGCATCATTTAAATCTTTTTTTCTTTTTCTCTTCAATCTGAACAATTTTAGAGTTGTAAACCGTGACAACAACTTCACCATATTTGATTTTTTGAATCGCTTCAATAATTTCATCTATGATGGGTTGATCGATTTTCTTTTGGTCTGCCTTCATATGTTGAATTAACCCTTCGACTCATTTCTCACTAACGTTCGAAACTCGCTCAGGATGGTTCGATTCGGTAAATTTATGGTGAGCGAGCGAAGTGAGTCGAACCAAATAAAAAGCCCCTCTCCACATATGTGGAAAAGGGCTCTGGATTCAAGATCGCCTGCCTCTAAAATTTAAATAAGCTGTTAGATAACTTATTTAGCTGGTACTATACAAATCGCCTTATATTCTGTCAATATTTTTTTATCCTTCTTTTCTTAAATGAATAAATCAGAATGTTTCCGTCGGGACAATATTTATTTTTAGCTGTTCCGTGCCGCGGATAATTTTTAACTCAAAGGATTTACCTAAAGGCCATTGAGCCAAAAAATGATGTAAATCATCCACACTATTGATCACCTGATCATGGGCCGAAACGATACGATCGAGTACTTTTAACCCGGCCCGCTCTGCGGGAGATTGTTTTTCAATGTGTTCAATAAGCAAAGCGGATTTATTTTGCAAATTGTAAAAACGGTTAATCCGTTTACCCAAAGGCGCTTGTCGTCCGGCAATCCCCAGATATCCTCGTCGGACTCTTCCATCTTTAAGGATTTGAGTAACCACCCATTTCGCCGTATTGGCAGGAATAGCAAAACTTAAACCTTGCGCCATGTGAATTATGGCGACATTAATACCAATGACCTTACCATGCGAATTTACCAGCGGACCTCCTGAGTTACCGGGATTAAGCGGCGCTGTATGCTGAATGATATTTTCGATGAGCCGTCCTTGCTGTGATCGTAAATGCCGTCCCGTCGCGCTGACAACGCCCGTCGAGACAGTTGACTGGAAACCTAATGGATTCCCGATCGCAATCGCCAATTGTCCAACTCGCAAGGAATCGGAATCGCCGATCTGCGCAAATGGCAAATGGGCGGCGTTGACCCGAATCACAGCCAAATCCGTTGCCGGGTCATCACCGACGAGCTCGGCATCATAAATTTCTCCATTATTAAGATCTACGGATAATTTTGTGGCATTGTGAACCACATGGCTATTCGTGAGAATATATCCATCAGGCGTAAAAATTACTCCGGAGCCGGCTCCGCCATGCTGCATTCCCTCTTCATTAATTCTCCACCCAACGTTGATGCTCACGACGGAAGGACCGACCAAATCCACGACATTCATAACGGCCTGCGAATAAGCATCCAGGAGATTTTGATCATCAATCTTTTCTTGATACTTTTGTTCCATCGACTGAATTTCGTTTACATTATGTTTTTCTGTATCTGATATCCATTTAAATGGATTTGACATGGCACTTCTCCTTATATAAAACTTTAAAATCCTAAAGCTATATTAACTTCCTGATCTGTCGCGCCAAATTCTCTGGCGAAATGAATAAGCTCACGCATTTCTTCATATTTTTCATCAACCAATGCCTCGATGACATAGATCAAGGCGGTAATTTTTAACGGACTCAAATCTAAACCTTCTGTTTGTGGTTGTGGCCGAGTATTAACTTGCGCTTCGTTAAACATTCTTATATTCATGTGGCTCTCCTTTATTGACCATTCGGTCAACTTAAATGGTAAAAAAATTTTGTCCTACTCTTTAATGTCCTACACCTAATAAATCTTTAAATTCTTGTTTTAAATTTTCAATGACTCGAAGATCATTATAAATTCTGGCCTGAGTTAACGCGCCAAGATTGTAAGTAAACAACTCATTGGCTTTTTTAGTTGCGTTTCTCACGTCAATGAGGCCTTCGTCGGCGGCGTCTTTAACCGCGCTGATAAAATATTTTCTGATACGATCTAACATTTTGCCTGACGTTTCTCTAATTATTTCGCTTTGCGAGCATTGCTCAACCGCGAATGTCGTATACGGGCATCCACACACAAAACCTAATATTTCCTGTTTCTGTCTTTGCATTTGAATACTATGAGTGCAATAATCCATCAACCTTTGAATAGGATCTTTTTGCGGAGAGAAAATTTGATCCAGTTTGGGCTGAAGTCGATCCCAATGCTCTTGTAAAGCCGCAACCGCTAAAGCCTCTTTAGATGGAAAGAAATGGTAGAAGCTTCCTTTATTAATCCGCGCTTGCCTGCAAATGTCTCCAACCCCTACCGAATCGTAACTGCTATGCCATATCAATTCCATGGCTGTTTCCATGATCCGGTATTTCGTTTCACAATCTTTCATAGTTAAAATTTACAATAATTTGACCGATTAGTCAAGTATAATTAACAAAAAACCCGGTTCCTAGCATAGGAATATGAAAAGGATGAATCGTTTTCTTGGTTATTTATACTCAAAGAAGTTATTCACTAAGGTAAATATCATTTTCTTCCAGTGTTCTGCGAATCATCTGATACCAAAAATGGTAACCTGCTCCACTAGGATGCAGATGATCCGGCGCATAATATTTATCTATATCTTTAAGAAAAATATCATCTTTTCTTTCCTGAAATAAATCGATGTAGAGTACACCTTTTTCTTCAGCCTTTTTTATGTAAATCTCTCTAAGCGTCCGTGTGCGAGATGTATATAAACGATTCAAGGGCCAGGAAAAAATCGGTGCCAAACCCACATTACCAGAATGCATAATCACGACATGATCAGCGATTAATTTTGCCTGGTCGATGGCTAAGGATAAATTCTTTTCAATATTTTTGAATTTGGTAAAACGCATAATATCGTTGCCACCGATTTGAAGAATGACCAGATCGTAATGTGTATTTAAAGAAGGAAAATTTTTAATTAATCCAGATAGTTTTTCACCATTTTGACTGATGTTTCGAATATGGGCCTTGGGAAAATCCTGGCCAAACCATCCGGCAACGCTTTCGGTATTACTCATTGCCCCTGTGCCCAAGGCTGTGCTGTCACCGAGAAATAGCATCTTTAACTGCGCGTTCGGAACATCTCTTTCAAAAGCGGTTTGATTATAAGCAACCTTGCCAGAGGCCGAGAATATTCGGACAACTTGGCAGCCAGAAACCATGCTGACAATGCCAGACAAAACTATGATATTAATTAATTTAAAGTTCATTGACATCCGATGAAGCTCTTTGATAGTTCTTTATATGTAATTGTCCCCATAATTTCTTCACCGCCAATTCTTTGGCTTTCGCCTCAACTTCAAGCGTTATATTTAAACCGCGCCAACATTCTGGAAAATCCTTAATGTCGATATAATCGTGATGCCATCGCGGATTGTCACTTTGCCAATTCTCTTTTGGACTGGAAATATGAAACAGCGGTTCTCTATTCCAAGTTTTTAAAGCCCGTGTCGTTGTTTCTTCTATGGTGAGATTATCAGGCAAACAACGATGATGATGGGCATCATAGACAAACGGAACACCGTAATTCTCACAAAATGGAAGAAGATCCGCCGGCGTATAACTGCGGTCATCGTTTTCGAATGTCAATCTTTCCCGAATACGTTTGTTCAATTTACTCAAAGAACGCCCAACTCTTTCCAAAGCAGATTTCTTATCACCATAAACTCCTCCAGCATGAATATTGATAACATCCGCCCCCACCCATTCGCTAACTTCAGCTTGATAATCAAGTTCTTCAATTGATTTTTTTGTTATCAAAGGATCTGGTGAACTCAAAAGAATAAACTGATCCGGGTGAAACGTTAATCGCACGCCGAGATCTTGAGCTCTCTTCCTGCAAAGACTGAATGTTTTCTTGATTTCTTTAGCATCCGGGAGCGAATCGACGTTATATTTCAAATCAGGATGTGTTTTTAAAGGAAGGATTTGACTATTGATACGAAAACTACCGATATTATTTTTGCCGCAATATTCAATGGATTGCAAAAGCGACAAGGCATTGCGCAAACATAATTGCGATATTTTATTGTATCTTTCTAAACGATTGAGGCCACTCGTATAACGCGCTGTAGCGGTATAAAAACGGATAGGCTCATTTTGAAATTTGCAGCATAAACCTAGTCGAATCATTCTTGCCTATTTAACTTCCAAATTGTAAAATTTAAAATAATCGCAAAACTCACCCACAAAAAATACGGCACGAAAAGCATCCCCGCGATCCAATAAACCGACCAAAAACTGACGGTGGTCCAAAGAATCATGAACCATAATAAAATAATTTCCATCAATGCAAGATCTGGTCGACGAAGTGTGAAAAATAAACCAGACCATGCCACATTTAAAATCAATTGAATCCCAAATAAAATAATCGGCCCATAATCCCCATTTTCCGGCAATCGTTCCCAAACCATCCATCCCGCGACCGCCATCATCAAAAACAGCGTTGTCCAAACCGGCGCGAATACTTTATCCGGAGGATTCCAAGCAGGTTTTTTGATCGTTTTATACCAAGTCTTGACTGAAAAATTAGTAAAAAAAGCTCCCAATCCAGCTGAGCCAAGACAAATAAAAACAAAAATTAAGAATGACAATAACTTCATTTAAAATCCTTCTTTATTCCTTATCGCTCCAACGCTGAGGCACCTTGCGAACTTTGGTTATGTCGTATCCTTGGGCTGCCAACATATTAAGCAAACGCTGGTAATCAGCATCCGGGATTTTAGGCGTGCGCGCCATAATCCAAAAATAATCGCGCTTATTTCGTCCGATCACGGTCTGACTATAGTCAGGCGTTAAATACGTAATAAGATATTCTGCTTTAAATGGCCAGATAAACTGCATCCGCCATGTTGAATTATTGACCTTGTCGACGATAAAACCGCGCGGATTATATTTCTTGAGAGGCCCATCAAAACCGCCTTTATGAAATGTAAAGATCGTGTTGATTGTTCCGTCCGGTTTGAGCTGATATTCTTCGATCGCGTTATAGGCTTTTGTTTCAATAGGAGTTGGTATACACGCTATAACATACCAAGGGCCCATATAGCGCTGGATATCGACGTGATCAACCGTCTTTAAAGAAGGCAAAGAATGCGCGCAACCAACCATAAGTAATGAATTGAGGAACACGAACAACCTCTTAATAATCATGTTAATCCTCTCTTGTATTTAAACACTGTTTTTAAAGTTCGCTTTTGGACTTTCGACTATTTTTATGACCCAACAATTTTAATTTCGCCTGTTTATCAACCGGATTTTCGCCAACCCAAATGGAAAAAAATGCTTTGGCAAAATCACTTCCAGGGATAATGCCTTTAACCTTTCCATTGAGCTGCACTTGTGATCCTAATTCCGGAACATAAGTAACGGCAATTTGGTCACCGGATTTTACGTCGGGATAATACGAATTAATTTGATTGATCTGCGGTATCAGCTCCGCTAATTGTTCCCGGCTATAATTCCGTTTAATCCCATTAATCGTCGCCTGATCCAATTCTTTTTTGGAAATATGAACATGATAATTTACTTCAATCCGTTTAGGAACATCCACGAGAACATCTTCTGATTTGTAGCCGTCCGCGATATACAAATCCACCGTGACTACCCGAAATGTGAGAAACCTTTTAGGCGCTGTTCCCAAAAGAACCATATTCTCTTTGCTAAAACCATTTGTTATCAGGCTTTGCCGGCCGGCTTTAACGCTAACAGCGGTAATGAGCAAAAATAAAACACTCATAAAGAAAATAATATTTTTTCGAAATTTATTCATTCCCGAGGAGATCCTCCTTTATTTTGAGCGCATAAGCGATGAATTATTGGGCCTCGTAAAAATAGCCTGAGCCGCCCAGATATTTCGGGTTTTAAAAGCCGCTTCACAATAGGATAAATAATAATTCCACTTTCTGATAAATGGTTCATCAAATCCTAACCGTCGTACCTGATCCAAATTTTTATTAAAATTTTCACGCCAAATAGCGAGCGTTTCCGCATAATGAATACCCATATCTTCAAAATGATATAAATTTAAATCGCCGGTTTGATTCATCATCTTTTGAATAATAGCCATCGACGGCAACAAACTACCTGGAAATATATGCTTTTGAATCCAATCCATATTTTTTCTGAAAGATTCATAACGGTTATCCGGAGAAATGATCATTTGTAAAGCCAGCACTCCGTCTTTTTTAAGCAAGCGATGGCATTGACTAAAATAATTTTTGTAATACTCGTGCCCTACAGCTTCTAACATCTCGATGGAAACGATCTTATCAAATTTCCCTTCAATGTTACGGTAGTCCTTCAACTCAATGGTGATTTTGTCGTCAAGCCTTTCCGCCACAATTCGGCGCAAGGCATAGTTATACTGCTCTTGTGAAACCGTAACCGTCGTGACGCGGCAACCAAAATTCTTAACCGCGTAAATAGCAAAACCTCCCCATCCGCTGCCGATCTCCAAGACATGGTCGGTTGGCTTAAGCTGAAGCTTCTGGCATAACTGTTCATATTTTTGATACTGCGCCTGCTCTAATGATTCTCCATTTTGTTTAAAATAAGCCGAAGAATATGTCATGGACTCGTCGAGAAATAATTTATAAAAGTCGTTCCCGAGGTCATAATGGGCCCCGATATTTTTCCGACTCCCCAGCAGGGAATTTCTTCTAAAGAATGAAATCATATTATTGCAGACCTTCAGAAAATTTACCGGCGTCCGCTTCTTCTTGTCAGACATGAGTGTAGGATGGTTATCTACATTTGTAATCATCCACTCAATCACTTTTGTGATGTCATCTGTTTCCCAATCTCCGTCTACATACGATTCGCCAAATCCAACATCACCGAACAACACGCATTTCTTAAAGAAATCATTATTGATGATACGAATGCTCGTGTGCACGCCACCTTGTCCGTTGCCATAAATCAACGTCTCTCCATCCGGCAAAATCATGGTTAATTTTCCCAAATGCATGGGAGTAAAAACATGATTGATGATTCGTTGATACATATTCAATTTTATTTTAATCGACGCGGTTGGCGGGATTCTTACTGCCTTTGCTCCAAGCACGACAAACCTCCTTCTGTAAATGCGGGTTACTTGTTTTTTCATAATAGGGTACTCTTTTAAACCAAAGTAACAGCGCGTGAAAATGAATGAAGAAAATCACTTTTAGCGTGACCAGTGGATATTTTAATGTTGCCGAAAATAAATTACTGTTCGTTAATTCTTTCCTTGGGCCCGACATGACGGTATAAAGAAATTTGCCGTTCTCGTCAGAATCATCTATTTTGATATTTAATTTTTCATTAGGAATATTCAGTTCAAAATCCATTGGAATATCTAATTTGACAAAAGGGGAGATATAAAAATATTTTTTCTGTTGGCTGATGAATTTACCCTCGACAAAACACTCTTGTCCAATAAAAAAAGGCTTAATCTCGCCGAATGTATTGCCTATCTCCGGGACGACACACAAAGGTTTTTTAAATTGATCAAAACAAAAATAAAATGACACGGGATTGAACAAATATCCGAACGTGCGTAAATTGGTCAGAAGCATAATCTTGCCGACTTTAGATGTCACGCCCTTCTCTGTCAAAAACGTTAAGACCTTTTCCTTTATATTCTTCCCATCCATTTTAAAGTGATCCTCGTCACGAAAATTATAAATATTGGGCTTGTTGTATCCAAACAAACGCAATCTTTGGGGCAAAATATCCATCTCATCCAGATCTAAATAAAACATAAATATCTTATGCATAAATTGATGCCGTTTAGGCCGTATACGGCAATGCATAATGTTCGTCTCATAAAGACAGGAATTTAATTCCATATCGACTCTCCAGAAATCGCACGCGCTACGTCTAACCCTGACGTCAAAGCATCCTCGTGAAAACCGTACTTAAAATAACTTCCACAAAAAAAGACCAGGCCATTTTTATTCAATTCTGCTAATTTTGTCTGTGCTTGGATAGAATCCACATTGTAAATCGGATGTGTATACTCAGAATCCCAAAGAATTTTTGACGGATTAACCTCGTCGGAATCATTAATCGAAACAAAATAATTCTTCTTATCTGAAACTTGCTGGAGATTATTCATCCAATAAATGGTGGACGGTTCTTTTTTCCCAATCCGATAGTTCCACGAAGACCAAGCCCTCTTTTCTTTAGGCATAATGGATTCATCCGTGTGCAAGGTTACTCGATTTTTTTGATACTTAAACTTACTTAAGAGATTCTGTTCCTGTGAAGTTGGATCACCTAACATATTTAAAGATTCGTCCGCGTGGCTGGCTAAAATAACTTTATCGTATTCCCTCTTTTCTCCTCGACTATCGAGGATTAGCACTTTGCGGTTTTGTCGACGAACTTCTTTGACGGGATTATTCAGCATAATTTTATTTTTAAATGGCATTAATATTCTTTCTCTATATCTTTGACTTCCCTCAACAACCGTATGCCATTGATAATGGCCTTTTAAACCCAGGAAGCCATGATTCTTAAAAAATCTCACCAAAGTAACCGCTGGAAATTTAAGCATCAGATCGGCGGGCGTTGACCATACGGCCGAACTAATCGGCACCAAAAACTTGTGAAAAAAAGCATCACTGTATCTTTTTTCTTTCACATAATCATAAAGTGAATACGTTAAATATTGATCCCCCTCTAATACTTCAAGTGATTCTTGGTTAAATCGATTCATCTCGAAGAGCAAGCTCCAATGCGATGGGCTCAGAAAATTCTTTCTTTGCGCAAATAATCCGTTTAAGCCCGTCCCGCAATACTCCAGTCCGCTGGAAAGATGCTGAACACTAAAAGACATATCTGCCGGCTTTGTTTTCACATCCAGCTCCGCGAACAGCCGTGTCAAATTCGGATATGTCCTCTCGTTATAAACCATAAAAGCCGAATCAATATAAATTGGCTTGCCGCCTTCATCCACGGTCAATGTGTTGGTATGCCCGCCGGGATAATTGTTCTTCTCGTAAAAAGTAATATCATATTTCCCTTTGAGAAAATACGCCGCCCCCATGCCCGCGATGCCTGTTCCGATAATGGCAATAGATTCCATCAAAACGTTTCCTTTTTAAATCGATAATGGCTTACGATCCACTCTGTCCCATTCTTGTAACCCCACAATTCCGCGCACGAAATAAAAAATACCCGCCAATAAACCCACCACTTTCTATATTGATTCTCTCCGTATGTTTCTTTCAATATGGGAATGATCTTATCTTTATTTTTATCCATATTTTTCAGCCACTCTTCGGATGTCTTTTGATAATGCGTTCCATTAATTTGCCAATGTTCTTCAAGTTTAAAATGATCTTGAAAATGCAATAAAAGATCGTCGGAGGGCATAATCCCGCCGGTGAAGAAATATTTTGCAATCCAGTCCGACTCATCTTTTTCCTCATAGAGGTATGCAAATTCCCGATGCGTAAAAATATGGACGAAAAGTTTTCCATTACCGCTTAAGAATCCAGCTATTTTCTCAAGAAGTCTTTTATAATTGCGCATATGCTCAAACATTTCCACCGAAACAATCCTGTCAAATTTCTCATCAATCATAAAATCATTCATGTCAGCCGTGATTATCCGGACATTATTAAGTTTTCTCTTTTTCGCTTCTCTTAAAATAAATTCTTTTTGAGTGCTTGAGTTGGAAACACCCACAATTTTGCTTTGTGGTAATTTACTTGCCATAAATAAAGTTAACGATCCCCATCCACATCCCAATTCGAGTATAGACATCCCATCGCGCAATTCGGCTCTTTCAACTGTGAGCGAAAGCATATCCTCCTCGGAGGCGTCAAAACTTGTTACCCCTTCTTTCCAAAGCCCGCTGCTGTATTTCATATGCTTGCCCATGACCAGCTGAAAAAATTCGGTTGGTAATTCATAATGCTGCTCATTAGCTTCTTTGGTGTTAACCGCAATCGGAGAAGATTTAAGAAATTCAATAAGCTCCATTTTTCGCTTAATTCCAAACTTTGATTTAAAATTATTTTCCTCAATCAGTTTATCTTTTAATAAACCCCGAATGCCAATGCGAATAATTGGATCGGGAATTAGATTTTTCTCTAACAAACCTTGGGTAATATTAAAAATCTTTCTCATGATTGGACCATTCTCTTTTTGGGCATAGGAAAAAATATACTGGTGGTTTTTTGATACTTTCTGTATTCATCGCCTCGACTTAATAAGGACTGTTCTTCAGCTAAAGGCACGCCGCTGACATACATGAGCAGATAATACATCACCAATGGGCTGATGATTCCCACCCACCCAAAGGGACTTGCCACAGCGTAAATAAAAAGCCCCACCCAAATCATCAATTCAAAAAAATAATTGGGATGGCGTGAATATTGCCATATTCCAATGTCACATGTCTTTCCTTTATTGGCAGGATCACGTTTAAACGCGTGCAGCTGTTCATCTGAAAGAGCTTCACCAAAAAGCGAGGCGGAAAAAATAATGATACCCATTATTTCAACCCAAGACAGACCAGCGTCGGGATTGAGGCTGACAATCAATAATGGTATTCCGATGATCATCTCGAGGGCGGCTTGAAACTCAAAGATAAATAAAAACTTAAACCAGGCCATTTTGCCAAAATTCTGGCGAATCTTTCGGTAACGTTTATCTTCCTCTTTCTCTGAAGATATCCTTTTTAACAAGTACAACACTATTCTCATGCCCCACAGAAAAATCATCATAAAAAGAATTGTATTTCTCAAATTAAAGCCTTCACCGCGCAGAATGTACACAGAACACAGCAAAATAAAACCCAATCCCCAACCCACGTCGACGACGGTGGCGTCCTTTAAAAACAGATGAATCACCCACATGACCAGAAATAAGATTCCGACGCTTAAAGCTCCTATTAAAAACGTATGTATAATAGAGGAAGTCATGATTGATCCTTTCGCAATAAAACCTGTTCCAACCCCTCACCATCTTTAAGTCGCATAAATTGGACTAAGACGTATAAAGAAGCGCCAATACTGCCCAAACAAATAAACGCGAGAATCCAAAGAATTCTGGTAAGGACAGTTTTCTCCTTGTAAATCACCCAAACCGAAAGAATCGTAACTAAAAAATAAAAATCAACAAGCGTTGTTTGAAACCACGGCTCATTGACCACCTCTGAAGGAAGATGAAACAAATCGCTTTTCATTGAAGTAACGATGACCAAATACAGCATAAACAAGGCCATCGAACCGAATAATAATTTCAAAATATTTTTAATTCTCTCGCTTCGCATTGATCTCCTTTGGTCCGGAATTATCTAATTTGGAAAACCACTCCAATAAAAGGGACGCTAATTGCTCCACTTTTTTTCTTTCCAAGACATATACCGATTGCTGAATCATTTCCCCGTAACCATGAAAAAGCTTCTCCAATATGTCAGATCCGCTTTTTGTAATTTTAATCAATTTGATCCTTCGATCTTCTTGAGACAAATTACGTTCCACATAACCGTCATCAATCAGGCGGTCAATCAATCGAGTAATGTTGGAAGGGCTGACGATTAAATGGTGGCAAATCTCACTTTGACTTAGACCCTCCGCACCCCCCAAATACTTCAATAGAAGTAAAGTGTTGTATTTAACCGGCGTTAATTCGTAATCCTTAAAATATTCTTCCATCTTCCTATATAAGAGTGAATACACGCACAGCATTCCGTTAAACGCTTCCGCGCTTGGCCTGCCCTTGACTGTGTCTAAATAAAAGTTTTTTAAAGTATTGTCTTTGCTTTTCATGCTATAAACTTAACATATCAAAGGTTGACATGTCAAGTAATAATTTAAAAAAAATAAAATGAATGTTTAGTCCGATAAGTGAATTGGTGCCTGCGGGCAACAATTCACGGGTATCTATGAAGACATATTTGGATAATCAGATCAAGCCTACTGTAAGAAATAGAATAGTAGAAAATTATTTTGAAGAATGCTCAGGAATCAATAGAGAAATTTAAGTTGAAGAGTAATTTTTTGATGCCTTCTTAATTTTCCAACAAAAAGGACAACCGCTGCCCTTTTTAGCCCGATTAATTATCATTGCTTTCCAAATATGACTCTTCTCATTTTTACAGTGCCACCAAACCTTCTTATTTGAACCTAGCGTTACTTTATCAGGAGATAAATCTTTGTTCATCTCTTTATGCCATTCTTTTGCCAAATTTGGTTTTAAAATCATTAAATTGTTGTCATCTGCCGCCTTCTTGCCAGCACAGTATGGGCACCCTCTTCCATTTCTGTCGTATATAGTTGCCTTCCAATTATGATTTGTATTTAATTTACATCGCCACCAAACTTTTTTATGTGAACCTTTTGTCACATCCCATGGCGTAAGTTTTCCGTTTTCTGTAGGATGCCATTCACCGGCAAGCTTCGGATTAACTGTCATTAAACAATTATCCTTTGAAACCTTACTTCCCCAGCAATAAGGACAACCACTACCTGCATTTCTTCCGGCTACCTCCCTTTCCCAAACATGATTTGAATTATTAGAGCAAATCCACCACACTTTTTTCCCTGAGTTTTCAGTTACGTCTTTAGGCGTAAGGTTGCCATTTTTTGTAGGATGCCATTCTTTAATAAGCCTTTTATTTTTATCGAATAAGCTATCCCCAGGAAAGGGGGAAGGTAACATACTTTGCAACTTATAGTAATAATCCTGATTTATGCATTTGCTCCCAGATATATACTCATTAATTCGATTTCTTGAAGTTTTACTTAACTCGGATTCTTTTAGAATAATTCTCAAAATATTTTTAATTAATTCAAAGTCTGCGATCTTCTTGTAATATAACAAATCGTTTTTTAAAATTTTTTCTAGCCCTTTCTCTCTTATTCGTAATATTTTCATACCATTTGCCATTAATATTTCATTCTTGCGCTGATCATTTTCTAATTTATTCTTATGCCAATAGCTGCCATCAATTTCTATTGCCATGTTTATTTCTGGAATAAAAATATCACATTCAACCCCAAATTTTACTTTTCGATTCTGAGTTCTTCTAAAAATGTGTTTAATTTCAGAATATATGCTTAATTCAATCATCGACGTTTGAGAATGACAAAAAGGACATCCAGTAATTTTTCTATCACCAATGCTTGTTCTCCATATATGATCTTTATTCTTTTTACATTGCCACCAGACTCGCATCTTTGAGCCGGCAATAACATCCCTCGGTGTCAAAGTTCCATTTTTTGTAGGATGCCACTCTTTTGCAACTCGAAGATTAACAGTTTGTAAACAATTATCTTCGCTTACTTTATTTCCTGAACAAAATGGACATCCTGCCCCATTATTTCGACTATTAATGGTCGCTTGCCATTTATGCTTTATATTTTTCTTGCACTTCCACCAAACTTTTTTGTTTGAATTTGGCATTACATCTTTTGGGGTTATTTTAATGTTTTTATTTTGATACCACTCATTACACAATTTAGGATTTATACTTTGTAAACTATTTTCATAGCTTGCTTTTCTTCCCGAGCAATAAGGACATCCTTTCCCAGAATTTCTGCTTGATATGCTCGCCTGCCAAATATGATTTTTGTTTTTCCTACATTGCCACCAAACTTTCTTACTTGAATTAGGCATTACATCTTTTGGAGTAATATTCTTATTCTTTAATTGATACCATTCTTTAGCGAGTTTTTGATTAATACTATAAAGACTCGTTTCAACAGTAACTTTTTTACCTCCGCAAAAAGGGCATCCATTCCCAAAATTTCTGCTATTTATTATTGCTTTCCATTCATGATTCTTGTTTATTGAACATACCCACCACACTGCTTTATTAGAACCAGGAGTTACATCGTACGGCGTAATTTTTTGATTTTTTTGTAGATGCCATTCCTCTGCGAGTTTAGGATTAATTACAGCAAGATTATATTTTGCGGACGACTTCATAAGAATATTTTACTATTTTAAATAAAAATTGACTAAAAAAGATCGGAAACTTTCTTTAAAAAATAAAGGCCAGCTACATTACTGTAACTGGCCTTTTAATTCTTACTGATTATATATGTCTACTTGACTGTAGCAATATATTGAATAAGATCCACTGTCTTATTACTGTAACCCCATTCATTATCATACCAAGCGACAACTTTAACAAAATTGTCATTTAACGCGATACCAGCATCCGCATCAAAAATGGATGTACGCGCATCACCTAAAAAGTCAGTGGATACAACCGCATCTTCTGTATATCCCAAAATACCTTTGAGTTCGCCTTCGGAGGCATCTTTCATGGCTTTTTTAATTTCATCATATTTAGCGGGTTTAGCTAATCGGCAGGTTAAATCCACAACAGACACATTCGGTGTTGGAACACGAAACGCCATACCGGTTAATTTTCCGTTTAATTCCGGAATAACTTTACCAACGGCCTTAGCCGCGCCGGTTGAAGAAGGAATTACATTTTGACCCGCGCCACGTCCACCTCTCCAATCTTTCATCGACGGACCATCAACAGTTTTTTGAGTCGCTGTCGTCGCGTGAACGGTGGTCATCAAACCTTCCACAATTCCCCATTTATCATTTAAAACTTTGGCGATAGGAGCCAAACAATTGGTGGTACATGAGGCGTTGGAAATAACATTCATATCATTCTTATATGATTTTTGATTGACACCCATAACAAACATTGGAGCGTCAGCGGATGGGGCTGAAATGATGACTTTTTTGGCTCCGGCTTTTAAGTGGCCCTGAGCTTTATCAATCGTCGTGAATAAACCGGTTGATTCAACAATATAATCGGCGCCGATTTCATTCCATTTTAAGTTGGCTGGATCTTTTTCAGCAGTAATGCGGGTTTTCTTTCCATTCACAATCAAATTATTGCCTTCAACTTTGATATCACCTTCAAACTGACCATGCGTTGAATCATATTTAAGCATATAAGCCAAATATTCCGGCTCAACTAAGTCATTAATACCGACGACTTCCACATCTTTTCGACCGACAGCTGCGCGGAAAACAAGCCGTCCGATACGTCCAAATCCATTTATACCGATTTTAACCATTTCCTCTTCTCCTCTTTCAATTGTATGAATAAGATATTTGGTGAGACCCTAAGATCAAAGATAAGATACTAAATTATATCCACAGCCCCGAATTGTCAAGGGTTCATTTCCCGAATATATCCCCCACTTTGACGGGATGGCCACGGGTAAATTCATCGGTCGTCATCTGTTTGGATGAAGGCGGATGCACTTCCTTAATTAATAGAGCGCCATTTCCGGTGGAGACGGTCATCCCGCGCTTATCTATCTCGAGAATTTCTCCTGGTTTTCCGGATTTTGATTGCGAAACCACTTCCGTTTTTAAAATCTTAATGGCAATGCCATTGATACTTGATTGAGCCGCCGGCCAAGGCAATAATCCACGCACCAGATTATGAATTTCTTCGGCCGATTGTTTTTTCCACTCGATCATTCCCAGCTCACGGGACAATTTCGGAGCAAAGGTCGCTAGCTTTTCATCTTGAGGAATCAATTTATATTGTTTAGTTTTGATTAACTCAATCGTGCGGATCAAAAGCTCACAACCTTTGGAAATCATTTTTTGCCGAAGAGTCATGGAATTATCTTCCAGCTGAATGATAACTTTTTCAGCAGAGATAATTTCTCCGGCATCCATTCGAGGGTTCAATTTGATAATGGTCAAACCCGTCGTCGATTCGCCGTTAATGATTGCCCAATTAATCGGTGCCGCACCTCTATATTGAGGAAGCAATGAGCCGTGAACATTAATCGCCATTATTTTTGGAATCTTTAGAACGCTTGAGGGAAGAAATCGGCCATACGCGATTACGACAAACAAATCGGCATCAAACTTCTTCAGTTCTTGGATAAAATTTGATGATTTAAGATCGTCAGGCTGCAAAACAGGAATGGAATTTTTTATCGCACTTTCCTTAACCGGCGAAAAAAGCACTTTCATGCCGCGGCCTTTGGGACGATCCGGTTGAGTGACACAAGCCACCACATTCATTTTATGTTGGATCATACGGTCCAAATGGGCGGACGCAAAATCATCACTACCAAAGAATATAATTTTCATATTTATCTTCCGGTCAGGGATCGACATTGACCGATATAATTACGTTGCGTTTATTTTTAAAATTTTTTAAAACATCCTTCACAACGTGAACCAAGCTTATATTGGATTTACCTTTGAGCATTATAATATAACGGTATTGATCGCGCAATTTTGCCCGCACATCCGGATAAGGATCAAGGACCTCAACTTTTTCAGCCGCTTGCTCTTGAAAACGAAGAGCTAAAAGGTTAGTCGCGTCTAAGACTTTTTTTTCATCCGTTCCTCTCAATATCACAGCAATCAACTGTTTATAAGGAGGCAATTCCAATGTTTTTCGATTGTCTAATTCACCGTCGAGAAAAGATGAAAAATCCATTGTTTTGGCTGCCATAATAGATTGGTCGTCCGGGTGCCGCGTTTGGACAATCAATTTTTCTTTCGCTAATTGACGCAATTTGATTAAGAGCGACAAGGCCTTATGTGAACAGCGAAAATCAGAACGATTGATTTCCTGATCATATTGTAAAACAGCGACGAGATCTGGAGAAAACTTAAAAGTATGATTAAAAATGGCTGATGTCGCTAAAACTATATCAGTGCCTGAGGGGATTGTTTTGGTATCTTTATCGACGACGGCAACGTTAACATAGGGATAATACCGGTGAACTTCACTTTCTAATTTCTCAATACCTCTCCCTAAAGATCTCAGATAAGCGCCCTTACATTGAGGACACTTCGACGGTAATTCCATATGAAAATTGCAGCTTCGGCAGGTCATTATTTTTTTTGAATACACATAATTTAAATTTGTATTGCACCGCGGACACTTCAGAGCATGCCCGCACTGATTACACTGGGTATATGTGCTGAATCCTTTACGATTAAAATAAATCAATGCCTTACCTTTTTGTTCAAAAATTTTTTGTAAACTATTCTGAAGCGGAAATGATAATATCGACGTTTTTTGAGGATTATAATTATTCATGTCCACGAGTTGAAACTGTACCTGCGCTTTGTCCGGATACTGTTTTACCGTCCATTTCTCCTTTTTAGCCATGTGCCAATGCTCAGCGCTTGGATTAGACGTCACCAAAATTAACCGACATCCTTCCACCGCTGCCCTTACCTGTGCCACAAAATCAGCTTGATAATGGGGCGACTGTTCTTCCTTATATATTTCATTTTCAGCGTCGAGAATAATGATTTGTCCGACATTAGGGCAGGCTGAAAAAACGGCCGACCGGGTTCCAATGATGACACACGGGTCCTTGCCGACAAGTTTCTGATATTGGGAAAGCTGTTCCGCTACCTTCCCCTTTTTTTCAGCATGAATGATTGGAACGTCAATAAGTTTACTGATTTTCCGAACGATTTGATTAGCATGACTCTTATCCGGCGCTAATAGAATAGTACTTTCACCAGCCGTGACACAATGTTTAATCGATTCAATCATGTCGGGCCAAAATTCTTTTGCGGAAACATCGACCCACAATTCTTTAATCGGCGCCGATCCTGGACGGGAAAACACTATTTCTTTATCCATGTAATCAATATTATGCCCTTTGCGTAAAGCCATAGGAAAAAGACGTTCAAGAATTTCCCCCCAAGAGCATGCATAATGTTCAGCCACCTGTTTTGACCATTCCAACATCAGCGGGCTAATACTGGGCTGATTATCGAGTATATTCAAAATAGGGTTCAATGTCTTAAATTCACTTTGTTCTTTAAATCCGACGACAAATCCCATCATTTTCCGGCGGTTGAATAAAATTTTCACCCGCATACCAACTTCTATTTGATTCATTTGGTCTTTTTGAACTGAATAATCAAATGGCCCGTCGACAGGCAAAGCAACAACAACTAAGGCAATATTTTTTTCCATGAAGTTAACTTTCGAATCGATTAATATATGGAAACGCCATCTGCGGATATAACAATGGAATTTGATTTAAGAGTAAAAAATTCTTTACGTTCGATTTGATTAAGCCCATAAGCCTCTTTCAGATTTTTTTCAAGAATCATAGCCTCGTCGCTATCAACGGTGCTAATAATCTTTATCTCATAATCTGAAATACCCCCGCCTGAATATTCAAGCAGCTGTTTATGAATTTCACCGACGCGGTCTTTAATTTTCGTGGATTTATCCGTCAAGTGAAGAATAAAAGCCGTTTTCAATCTTTCATTGAATCCAGTTATATAAATGGAGTCTTTTCTAGCCGCCGAAAACAAAATATCCGCTGTTTTCATTATATTGAAATCATAAACAGTCTGATTTTCCGGTTTAATGTTAATCATTCGTAAGATATTAATACTGCCTGTTACCGTCGAGATTTCGAGCATATATGTATTCCTTACGTTCGATCCGGTGATCCATATTTCTTGTCCCTGCTCATTGAAGAAAAAAGTTTTAAAGTCTAGCGAATAGTCGCGACTAAGATCGATCAAACTGCTCAGTGATCCCAACTTCAGATCAATTCTCACAACATGGCTATTAAAATTTTTATCTTGGGCAAACCCGACAATAGTATCTGACGAGGGATCATATTCCATAGCATCGATCGTATAATCGAGAGTTATTTCATTTATCGTCTCCCCCGTTTCTAAAGCAAGTATATATAAAATGGTCTGCCGGCCTGACGTGGTCGTGAAAAAATATCGACCATTCGTATCAATCGCTGATACCGTGGGATTTAAATCTTTTGGACCTAATATGGTAATGGTGAAAACACTATTGAGCTGACCGTCATATTGTACATAACCATAGGAACCTTCTTTTTTTTCTAAAGCAAAAAAGCGGTTCCGCTCAGGATCTTCCTGAATCAGCAAAAGTTCATTATGTGGAGAGGTTTCTACTTCGTTATCAGCGGGGGAAGGAGAAATGATAACCAATGTGCCGAAAATGAGGATAAACAGACTGAATAATGTTAACGTGTATCGTTTGGCCATACTCTTGCCTATCGGATGAGGGATATAATGTCATCCACGGCTCCTGGTTTTGCTACAGCTTTAGTCTTATCTTTCAACTCTTTAAGTTTTGTCGACGACGATCTTATTGCTCTTAGTTCTTTAGCAATTTGTTCGATAGTACAATCACTGATACCCACACCGTATTCTTTCAGTACTCTGATATTACCGGTTTCCTGTCCTGGAATAGCATTGAAAAATATCATCGGTAAATGGCTGACTAAAGCTTCCGTGATTGATAATCCGCCTGGTTTAGTGACCATCATGTCGGACACGGCCATTAATTCATGCATATTATTCACTAAACCTAAAATTTTTACGCGCTCATTGGCCTTTGTCGATAAACGTTGAAACAAATTCTTATTGTGTCCACACACGACGATGATTTGAAAATCATTCAACGCGTCAATAATTTCTTCAATCGGACCGATCCCAAAAGAACCGGTGGCAATTAATATTGTAAACTGAGTTTGGTCCAACGCAAACTGATTCTTTAAGGCGGGAACATCATATTTTACTGAAAACTTTTTGTTAGATGGTATACCGGTGACTGTAATTTTTTCCGGTGACACGCCGAGTTTTTTCACTTTTTCCAAAGTCCAGCCGCTCGCGACACAATAGCGATCAACCGCATCCCCCAGCCAAATCCGGTGAACGTCAAAATCCGTTACACACGCCATGATCTTCGACTTGATTAAACCTTTTTTCCTTAATGAAGACGCCACTTCAATCGGCATGAAGTGCGTGGACAAAATATAATCAAACTGCTGATCAATCATAAACTGCTGCAATTTACGTCCGTTTAAGCCATTTTGAATTCTACGGGCGATCTTAACCAGAGGCTGCAACCAAGGAATATCGACGAGACCAAAGAAAACTCCCCACACCTTTGGCCAGCGGGTGATTAAAAATGTATAACTATTTTTATAAGTATTTTTGAAAAATGGATTGGTGTAATCTAAAGCGTCAACTAAAGTGACTTGATGGTTAGAATTGGATTGCAACCCATCCCGAACAGCTTCGGCAGCTTTTTGATGTCCGGCACCGGCGGTAGCGTGTGTGATTAAAATTTTCATTTTATGATAGGACCTCCGGCCCCCAGGATTATGCGCCTTTTTTAACGGCTGAACTTTTTCTTAAAGCAGTTCTTTGTATCCCGGGATGGCCATTAATCATAATTTGAGCCGCTCCCAAAAGATTTTTAGCGACGAAGTCCGGTTTGATTTTTTTCTCCCGTAATCGTCCGGTGTCACTGCGTCCGGATAAAACAAAAATTGTTTTACATCCGGCATTACGCCCGGTGGCCATATCCGTCACAGTATCTCCGACGAAATAAGCATTATGGGCAATTTGCATATCCTTCCCCAAAAGTTTTATGGCCTTTCGAATAGAACCGATATTCGGCTTACGGTCTTCACAATCCGAATCAGAACGCGCCGTGCTGTAATAAACTTGACGAATAACTCCGCCCTTCTTTTGTACTTCTCTTAACATTTTTTCGGTAATCTGATCTAATTTTCTTTGAGTAAAAATGCCTTTTCCGACGCCAGCCTGATTCGACACCACAAAAATGGTATATCCGTTTTCGGTCAGCATACGGATCGCCTCTAATGATCCGGGAAGAAATTGAAAATTCTTGACCTTAGTCACGTATTTTCCATTTCCCGGAAACTTATTAATCACACCATCTCTATCTAAAAATGCAATTTTCATTTTGATTGAATATTCTTTTTCATTTCCCAATATTTGGCATAACTCATAATCTGATACAGCGACGCAAAAAAAGCCATCATAAATCCGATAAATCCGTCTTTATGTCCTTTTTTTCTAAGGTACGTGCGGAAGAAACGATCAAAGGCCCGCCACATCGCTTTTCCCATAGTTACTTTACGTCCATCTCTGATCCATTTTTTCGCCTCGAGGGTTGACTGCCCATTTAATTTGGATAAAAAATGGGAAAAATCCCGATAGCTATAATGAATCATGTCCTTCGTTAAACGTCCGCCTTTGCCTTTAACTTTTACTCCCGGATGTACTTCATCATCACGGTATATAAATTTTCCTTTTTGAAATAATCGATCTTGGCCCGACGGATATTGTCCGCCCCATTTCATCCAATAATCACCGATATAATTCCGACGGGGAATTGAATAAACTTCACAGTCCGCCGTCGGCAAAACACCGTCGATCTCATCACGCAATTCTTGAGTCAAACGTTCATCCGCATCCAAACTTAAAATCCAATTATTTTTGGCCTGCGCGTAAGCCCAATTTCGATGCGTTCCCTCAACCTCCATTTTACGGACAAGAAATTTATCAATATACTTTTGAGCAATCTTTTGTGTTCCATCGGTGCTTTCATCGTCGACAATAATAATTTCATCCGCCCAGCTATGAACACTTTTCAAACATTCTTCAATGCGCTGTTCTTCATTCTTGGTGATAATAACAACCGTAATAGGCACTTGTCCCATGTCTTACACAAACCTTTTTAAGGTATCACATACTAAATCTATATCCGCCCTCGTCATATGCGGATACATAGGCAGTGATAAAATTTCATTGGATATTTTTTCTGAAATCGGAAGATCACCAGTTTTGTAACCGGCATCCTGATAAGCTTCCTGTAAATGAATCGGTATCGGATAATGGATCAAAACGGAAATATTTTGGGCTGTCATTTGTTCAGCGACTTTATCACGGTTTGGAACACGAATGGCATAGGTTTGATAAATATGCGTTCGATCATCCAAAACTTGTGGGGTAATTACATTTTTACATTCAGCGAGCTGTTCATTGTAATATTTCGCGTTTTCTGCCCGCATTTTATTCCATTGATCCAAATGTTTTAATTTAGCCGAGAGAACAACGGCCTGAATGGTATCAAGGCGTGAGTTGTAACCTTTAATTTTGTGATCATAACGATTCTTACGGCCATAATCACGCAACATGAAAACTTTGTCGTACAGTTCCTTACTTTTGGTTACAACCATTCCCCCGTCGCCGAATGCTCCTAAACTTTTCGTCGGATAAAAACTAAAACAAGCAATATCTCCTAAAGATCCAACCTTTTGACCTTTATATGTAGCTCCATGCGATTGTGCAGCGTCTTCAATAACGGCAATTCCCTTTTCCCGGCAAATGGCACTGATTTCATCCATATTCGCGGGCTGACCATATAGGTGAACGATAATAACGGCTTTTGTTTTGGAAGTAATGGCTTTCTTAAGCTTCGCAGGATCGATATTGTATGTGTCTTCTTCAATTTCGACGAACACCGGTGTAGCGCCTGTGTATGACACGCATAAAGCTGTGGCGATAAATGTATATGACGGTAAAATAACTTCATCCCCGACGGTAATATCCAATGCCGCGACCGCTAAATACAGCGCGTCCGTCCCTGAATTGACGCCCACCGCATATTTTGAATCACAGTATTTGGCAAAAGAATTCTCAAAATCAACCGCCTCTTGCCCTAAAATAAAATTCCCTTTTTCAAAAACTTTCTTTAAGCCAATATCGATTTCGTCTTTAACGAGTTCGTATTGTTTTGAAAAATCGATAAATTTAACACTCATAATACTAACCTTACTTTATTAAATACATCATCCACATTAATTTTATTTAAACAGCTTAGATGGGTACAATCGCTCATTCGGAAATGACGATAACATGGACGGCAAGAAATGTCAGAAACAACGACATGATGCTTTTTCTTATTCGACCAAGGACCATAAACGCGTTGATCGACTGGACCAAACATCGATACCGTGTTTGTGCCGGCCGCCACCGCCATGTGTAAAGGCCCACCATCATTACAAATAACCGCTTGGCACCTACTGAGCAATGCCAAAGATTGTCCTAAGTTAGTCTGTCCAAACGATTTATAGATATTTGGACACTTTCGGACAATTTCCTCGCAAAGTTTTTCCTCTGTTTGGTCACCCATCAGTATAGTCTGCACGGGATAATTTTCAACGATTTTATGGATTAATTTAATATAATTTTCCTGACTCCAACGCTTTGAATTCGCCGATTTTCCCCAACTCGATCCACCTCCCGGAAATATTCCGATCATCGGCTTATCTTTATTTATTTTGTTCGCTCTCAAATATTGTTCAACCCAATCATGATGCGCCTGTGAAATGGTGACATCCATTTCTTGATGAACCGTTTCTAATCCGCAATCCGATAATAAATCCAAATAATATTGCACCACATGTTTTTCCTGAAAACCTTTCAAATTAATTTTCTTGGTCAAAAATCGCGATCTATTCTTATAATTAAAACCAATCCGTGTCTTAATATTGGTGAAATTTGAAATCACGTTAAACATTTGATTCATGGAGAAATCAAAGAGAATATCGTACTTCTCAGACTTAATCATTTGTACAAATTGATTAACTTTTTTGATGAATTCAATCTTCGAACGCTTTTTAACCGCATTAAATTCATCACGTTCATAAATATGGACTTTACGGATCTTAGAGTGTTCTTCCAATATCGGCGCTGCTCGACGACTGGACATATAATCAATGGTTGCATTCGGAAAATGATGATGTAAATTCCGAATGAGCGGCGTAGTAAAGAGCACGTCGCCGATTCCAAATATATTAACGATTAATATTTTTGAAGGGTTTATTTGTTTTAAATTCATGTTTTGAGTATCAACGCTGGCGAGGGATTAAACAAGTTAACGGTTAATGCCATTTAATTTTAAAAAATCTCTAACGACATCCGCCACGTAATCCAATTGATTCAATTCTATATCTTGATGAATGCCGATGTGCGTCCCATGATCGGCGCAATATTCAGCCTCGGGAAATTCTCCTAACTTATATCCCAAAAAGTCATAACTCGGACATTGCGTCGGGATGGAACAGAATAAATTTCTCGAATCAATGCCATGTTGCTCAATATATCGGACAAAATCATCTTTTAAAAAAGGACATGGTTCTTTTAAGATTATTGAAAAAGCATGCGGACCGATTTTTTCATGATCATTCTCTTGCAAAGTGATAAAAAATTCTTCAAACGGTTTAAATTTCTTCATCAAATACAATAAGTTCCGTCGACGTTTTTCTAAAATGTGGTGAAATATATCAATATTACCCAAACCCACAGCGGCTTCTAATTCATTCATCTTGGCCGAAAATCCTATGCGCTGAAATTCAAATTTATTGACGATGCCGTGATTTCGAAGTGATTGCATGGCTTTCGCCATGTCTTCATTATTCGTCACCATGATTCCGCCTTCGATCGTCGTTACAATGTGCGCCGCGTAAAGGCTAAAAGCCGCCATGTCTCCGATAGAACCGATTTTCTTTCCTTTATATTCCGCGCCATGCGCCTCCGCCGCGTCTTCGATGACGATTAAATTATATTTTTTAGCGATGGTTTGAATCCGGTCCATGTCCGCCGGTTTACCCATCAAATGTACCGGCATAATGGCGCGGGTCTTTTTAGTGATCGTTTTTTCAATTTGATCCGGATCAATATTCAGAGTATGTCGATTCACGTCGACGAATACCGGTGTTAATCCTGCTTGAAGAATTGAGTTGGCTGTCGCAACAAATGTCAGCGCCGGAATAATGACTTCATCGCCGCGCTTGGCTCCGTAATCATACAAAACCGCGCAGGCAATGGCATCGGCATCCGTTCCACTACTCACAGCAACGGCGTATTTCACTCCAAAAAGTTTCGCAAATCGTTCTTCAAATTCCTGAACAAAACGCCCGCGAGTCAGCCATTTCGACGCTAAAGCTTCGTTAATCAATTGAATCGAACGTTCCGTCAGAGAAACAGTTCCAAACGGAACTTTAAAATCTTTTTTAGCCGACATGGCTGAACTATTTTCCATGTTTAAAAAACTCCATTGCCTTTTCATAACGCTCCGGCGTACCTATATCGAAAAATTCGCCTTTGGATTTGAATCCGTATAAACCATCTTTAATCAACTTTGGAAATACATCGTATTCCAAAGAAAACTTTCCTTCTTTGGGCATTAATTTAAAAACATTTTGACCGAAACAATACCGGCCCGCGTTGATAAATGCAGCGCCTTTATCTTTCTTTTCTTCAAACGCCAAAATTTTGCCTGATCCGTCGATGGTTAAACTTCCATAATCTTTACTATCCTGCATTTCAGCGGCGACAATCGTAGCGGCTGCTTTCTTAGATTTATGAAATTCAACGACTTTTTTAAAATCCACATCACAATAACAATCACCATTCAAAACAAAAAAAGGATCGCTCTCGACGATCGGCTGCGCATTTTTAATAGCCCCGCCTGTTCCTAAAGGTTCTTCTTCTCTTGAAAAGTCGACGACAAAATCCCTTTCATTCTTTCGATAATAATCTTCAATCCATTGAGCTTTATATCCTGTACACAAAACAAATCTTTCAAAACCTTGTTCATGTAATTTTTCCATAACAATGTCAAGAAAAGGACGCTCTTCAAATTCAACCATAACCTTCGGCGTGTCGGGATCAACACTTCTTAAACGTTTGCCCAGTCCACCGCAGAGAATAACCACATCAAGGTTTTTCAACATGATTAAATTCTCCGTTGGGTTGATAAAAAATAATCTGACTGCCCAGATTTTCAAATTCGATAGGCACTAAAAGCAAATTTTTTAATTTTTCTCTCACTTTTGCTTGATTCTCCGGCGGAACAAATAATAAAACGAAACCACCGCCGCCTGCTCCTAAAAGTTTTCCGCCGATGGCTCCGGAAGATTTAGCGGTTTCATAAATTTCGTCGATCATTGGCGTCGAAACTTTATCGGACAATTGCCGTTTAATCTTCCAGCTCTCATCTAATAACTGTCCGAAATCTTTTAGACGATCTTCCTTAAGAAGCTCAAGGCCATGCACGGCCATTTCATACATGGACTTTAATTCTATTTTCTTTTTCGGAATATTATTAATTTGATGGGACGCGATTTCCGACGCTGTTCGGGAAAATCCGGTAAAAACTAACATTAAATGATCTTGAAAAAATTTTAAACGATCGGCTGGAATAATAACCTTTTGTACTTGGAGATGTTGACTTCCCCCGAATTCAATAAAATTAAAACCTCCGTAAGCGGCCAGCGCCTGATCCTGGCAACCCACATTTTCATGACACATATTTTGCTCAATATGAATCGCCTCTTCAGCCAGTTGGGATTTACTCGACATCCGGCCTAACAAAGCATATAAACTATTCAGCAATCCAACGGTAAAAGAAGAACTCGATCCTAAGCCGGTTCTCGCCGGCAAATCGCCGTCATGATGTATTTCCACACCCTGATGAATATCCATATAACGTAGAACTTCTCTCACAGCAGGGTGGTCAATTTCATCGATTCCATGCACATGTTCCATTTTGGAATAAATAATTCTCGATTTGTGTTCAAAAAACGGAGGCAAATACCGGCAAGAAATATAACAGTATTTATTAATCGTCGTCGCCAGGACGGCGCCGGGATTTTGTTCAAACCACGCCGGATAATCGGTTCCTCCGCCGAAAAAATATACGCGAAAAGGTGTTCGGCTGATAATCATACCTGCAACCTCGTTTCTAAAATTTTTCTTTTAAGTTTAATTTGAGTGGAACGGACCGTTTCATCAAATGCAGTTTGACCAAATTTATTTTTCAGCATATCCAAGAAATTCTTATTTGTGTGATACTTCATCCATGCTTCGTCGCGGAAAGCCAAGACATCTTCGGCGGAAAGATACTTCGTCGGCAATGGCTGCTGGCTGTAAGAATGCTGTGAATATCCTGAATAACTTTCCGGAAGTTTCCACTTTTTCTCGACGGCCATTCCATATAATGGGCTTCCCGGATAGGCCATCGCGGAATAAAAGTTGGCTTCTTCGGTATTCATTTCCATCGCTAAATCTAAAGTCGTCTGCATACTTTGATGATCATCTTCAGGCAAGCCAAAAATATAGTTAGCAATAACATTAATGCCATGACTGCTTATTTTTTGAACCACATCCCGTATATCTACGTCTTCGAAACGACCTTTAGTGACATCTTTACGAACGCGTGTATTTCCGCTTTCAATTCCTAAAGCCAGCCAATTGACTCCGGCCTTCTTGAGCGTTTCGAGATATTTTTCTTTAACCGTATCGACGCGTGAATAACACCAAATATTAAATTTATAATTCCTTTGAATAATCAACTCACATAGTTTCATAAAGTGATTTGAATTCAAAACAAAAAGTTCGTCGGCAATTTTGATATTCGTAATCCCGCGCTTCGCCAACTCATCGAATTCGCGAATAATAAACTCTGGATCCCAATAGCGAAAGACCGCACTCCCGTCAGAATATTTATTTTCCTGGCGGTTGATAATATTGATCATACAAAATGAACATTTCATCGGACAGCCCAAGCTGGTGTACAAGGCGGCGAACGGTTGACGCTCTGAATTATTCGGATAGGAATGCCACAAACTGGTCCGATAATTTTTCATCGGCAATTTATCCCAAGGAATACCGGGCAAATCTCTTGCCAAATCAGATTTCTCGACGATCGGTGATGGCAAATTCAATATAATCTCTTTTCCTTCTCTGTATCCTAATCCTAAAACAGATCCAAGTTTATCTTTCAAATTGGTTTTGAGTAAATTAGAAATAGTATAGACACCTTCATTTTGGCAGACAAAGTCAATGCAAGAATGACTTTCCATGACCTCACGCGATAAAGCGGCAATATGCCCGCCGACAAATAAAATCTTTATTTCAGGTGAGATCTTTTTGACTTCCTCAGCGAGGGCCACAGCTCCTTCCATATTTTGTGAACTAGCTGATGGTTGCGCACCATAGACGACAAAACAGGCTACTTTAGGATTCGCCTCTTTAATTTTTTTCGCTGATTCAATATCCGTCAAATGAAGCGCTTCACAATCAATGATCTCAGCCGAAAATCCCCGAGAAAGGCAATGATTGGTCAGCATGCCCGCCCAAATCGGCGGTTCGATGGCAGAAAAATCCTTACTTAAATCCTGATAAATTTTTTTGGAGGCATTCGGGTGGATGAATAAAATATCGATCTGTTTCATGGATGATTACACATTACTGAGTTGGGTTGTTACTTGTCTGACTTTCGGCAGCACGGTGTAGGCTTTAATT
>JAGOSC010000012.1 GCA_018062515.1 Candidatus Omnitrophota bacterium | reverse complement strand
AAACATAAAGTCATTTCAAACCCAAAACTTAATCAGATTTTAGAGGCCGATCAATGGGCCAGAGTTGAAACAAGAAAGGTTATCCATAAAAAATGATCGCATTTGAAGGGATTTTAAATGGTATTGAAAGCACGGCCGTTTTTATTGCTGTCCTCAGTATTTTGATTGTTGTTCACGAATGGGGACATTTTATTACGGCAAAACTTTTAGGGATAAAAGTTGAAGAATTTGCCTTAGGATTTGGCCCGACGCTGTGGTCAAAAACATATCACGAGACGAACTACATGTTGAAATTATTTCCGTTAGGCGGATATGTACGGATGTCCGGTGATGAACGGTCCAAATGTACGGGGGCTTCCCACGAATATTATTCCAAATCTCCTGGAAAAAGAGCACTGGTTGTTTTTAATGGGCCGATGATTAATTTTGTTTTGGCTTATGTTAGCCTTGTTTTCGTATTTATGCTGGGTTATCCCGGTTTAACGACGAGGATCACTGAAGTTGTCGCTGATGGTCCTGCCGCGCAAACACAAATTAAACCATCTGATGAAATAGTTGCTATCAACGGGAAAAAAATCTATGGTTGGCTGCATTTGGAACGGCTTTTGGAAGGGAAAACAGCGGAGCCGATGAAGGTTACGGTCAGCAGAAATGGAACATTAATTGAATCAACCATACAGCCCACTATTGAAGTAAGGCCCACTCTTCTAGGAATTCCCACTTCGTTTAGAGATATAGGTCTAGGTTTTTTACCAAATAAAATTGGCGGAGTAGGAGAAGGTAGTCCAGCGGAAATGGCTGGTATGGAAGCGGATGATATTGTAGTTGAAATTGATTCTAAATCCATCACCAATTGGACGTCTTTGCAAGAGGCTGTTGCGACATCTGAAGGTGAAGCAATTAAGTTGAAGTTTCTACGTGACGGTACAACATATGAGAAAGAAATTGTTCCTGATGTCGTTGAAACCAAAGATGAAAATGGACAACCGAAAACGGTACGTCGATTGGGAATTAGTCCCCTGCAGGATTTTGGCACATTCAAATTTAATTTTGTTGATTCCTTATATTATGGTTTTGATGAATTATGGTATGTAACGCGATTGACCTATGAATCTTTATTCCGTATGGTCACCGGCAGTGTCAGTGCCAAAGATTCAGTGACCGGTCCCGTCGGAATATTCTATATTGTGAAGGGAGCAGCTGAAGCCGGCTTATCTCACCTGCTTTTTATTCTGGGAATTATTAGCGCAAGTTTAGCCATATTCAATCTTCTTCCGATGTTACCTTTAGACGGGGGTCATTTGGCTCTATTGGCCATTGAAAAAGTACGCGGCAAACCTTTATCGGAAAAAATAGACGAGTTCATTGCCCGGCTAGGTTTTACCTTAATTATTATGTTGGCTCTTTATGTATTCTACAGTGATTTTTCACGCTTTGGCTGGATTGACGGGATCATAGATTCTGTAACCAAACTGATAAAATTATTTTCAAAAGGATAAAAATGGGACAAGACCTTCGAGATAAAGTTAACCGTTATCTTATCAATAATACGGAATTTCTTAAGGTTAAAGATCAGATGACGGAAGATCAATTGAGAACGTTTGTGAGCCGAGCCCTCGATGATCTCATTAATGAACAAGATCTTGATATAAGTATTACAGAGCGCGGTGCGCTGATTAAATCTTTAGTTAGTGCTGTGTTAAGCCTTGGCCCGCTTCGTCCTTTAATGGAAGACCCGACGATCACCGAGGTTATGGTTAATGGATTTGATACCGTTTATATACAACGTCACGGTAAAATTGTGAAAGCCGACGCCAAGTTTGAAAGTAATGCGGAATTAGCCCATACGGTTCAAAAGATTTTGCAAACATCTGAGTCAAATAAGCGCTGTGATGAATCATCTCCTTACGTGGATTTTTCATTAAGGGACGGATCGCGTGTGAATGTGATTCTTCCGCCTTGCTCGACGATGGGGCCGATATTAACGATTCGTAAATTTAAAGAAGATATTACGACGGTCGACCATCTTTTAAAGATCAATGAATTGAATAAAGACATGGCCACACTTTTAATTGCGGCGATGGAATCCAAGTTCAATGTTATTTTTTGCGGAGCAACAGGATCCGGTAAGACGACTTGTATGAATTGTTTCTCGACGTATATTCCGGAACATGAACGGATTATTACCATTGAAGACACGCCGGAATTAAATCTCCGACAGGACCATGTGGTCAGCCTTCAATCCAAGCCGCCGAACATTGAAGGAAAAGGTGAAATCACGATGGCCGATCTTTTTATAAATTCGCTTCGTATGCGTCCAGACCGAATTATCATTGGGGAAATTCGTGGGCGGGAAATGCTTGATTTGATTCAATCGATCAGTTCGGGACATAGCGGTTCATTAGCTATCGTCCACGCTGAATCGCCGGAAGATTGCTTTAGCCGTATGGTAACGATGATGCTCATGACCGGAATCCGATTAACCAATGAGGAAATTCAGAAACAAGTAGCGCGCGCTATGGATTTGATTGTTCACATCGAATTATATAGTGACGGTGTCCGACGAATTTCAAATATCACCGATGTTATTTGGGATGAACAGAATAAGAAAGTTCACTTGAAGGATATTTTTGTTTTTAAGCAGACCGGACGAATGATCGACAAGGTTTTGGAAGGTGATTGGCATCAAGATAAACGACGTCCGTCTTTTATGCCTAAATTAGCTAAGCACCGAGTTGATTTACCTAAAGGTTTTTTTAATGAGGAATAAGCATGTACTGGTCTAAATATTTTATTCCCACATTAAAAGAAACTCCAATTGGAACCGAAGCGGTGAGCCATCAATATTTGCTGCGGGCGGGATTAATTCAGATGTTGACGTCGGGAGTTTACACGTATTTACCTTTAGGATTGAGAGTTCTTTCTAATATTGAAGAAATTATCCGTGAAGAAATGAATGCCGCCGGTGCGAACGAATTATTTATGCCGTGCCTTCACCCGCTGGATATTTGGAAACAAACGGGCCGCGACAAGACATTGAAAGATGTCATGATCACATTTAAAGATGGAAAAGGCAGAGACATGTGCCTTGGACCAACGCATGAAGAAATTATTACGGATGTGGTCCGCAGTCATGTTCGGTCTTATCGTCAATTACCGCTTACGTTATATCAAATTCAAACAAAGTTCCGGGATGAAATGCGGCCGCGATTCGGTATTGTGCGCGCGTGTGAATTTATTATGAAGGATGCTTACAGTTTTGACCGCGATAAAGCGGGGCTCGACGCTAATTATCAGAAAATGTATGAAGCTTACAAAAAGATTTTTAAACGATTAGGTTTGGATGTTGTTATCGTCGAGGCTGATTCGGGGGCTATGGGAGGGGATCTTTCGCATGAATTTATGGTTCCGGCCAAAATTGGTGAAGATGAAGTTGAGATCGACGGAAAAAAGCAAGTCGCTATCGAATTAGGGCATATTTTTCAATTGGGAACAAAGTATAGTGAGGCCTTGGGAGCTAACTTTATCGAAGAGGATGGAAAATCTAAACCGCTGATTATGGGTTGTTATGGTATTGGGGTCAGCCGGGTTATTGCTGCTATTATCGAAGTTCACCATGATGACAAAGGCATTATCTGGCCTCGGGAAGTTGCTCCATTTGATGTTGAGTTGCTGCCTATCTTTAAGTCTGCTAATGATGAAACTATGATTCTCGCCCGTGAATATTATGAAAAATTGACGGCGCTTGGTTTGAAAGTTCTTTGTGATGACCGCGACGACACAGCCGGCAGAAAGTTTAATGATGCGGATTTAATCGGTATTCCCCTGCGAATAACCATTGGCCAAAGAAATTTAGCGGAAGGCAAAGTTGAGCTGAAAGATCGTCGGACGAATGAAGTTATTTTGGAAGATAAAAATAAGATTATTTCGACAGTGCAAGGATTGTTAAGTTCGGTTTAAATCATGACCATCGAGATTTACAAGCAGGTTAATGAGTTAATTGCTCCGCTTCTAGACGAGTTTGGTGTTGAACTGGTGGAGTTAACAATTAAATATCAAAATCAGGCTTACAACGTCGACGTTTTTGCGGATAAACCTCAGGGTGGAATTACATTAGATATTTGTGCCAAGCTGAACCTGAAAATATCTGCTCTGTTGGAAGAAAAAGATATTTTTGATTTGCCATATATCGTCGGGGTTTCGTCGCCGGGATTAGATAGGCCGTTAAAATCAATCAAGGATTTTTTACGGGTTAAAGGAAAGAAAGTTCGGTTTTATTTGTCGGAGCGAATTAACAATAAATTGGAACATGTGGGCACCATTCTAGGTGCCAATGAATTAGAAATCATAATTAATCAAAATGATGAGGTATTAAATATACCTCTTGAAAAAATCAATAAGGCCATTCAGGAAATATAGAATGAGAGGAAGGATGATCGATGGAAAATAGCGAATTATTAGTTATCTTAGAACAATTGGAGCGCGACAAGGGGATCGATAAAGATGTGCTGATTGAGGCCGTAGAACAGGCTGTTGCCTCGGCGGCAAAGAAATTATGGACCGTCGACAAAGATCAAGAAGTTCGGGTGGTCATAGATAAGGTCACTGGAAAATTAACAGCTTACGCCGGGAATGAGGAAATCCGTTCCGGTGAGTTCGGACGAATTGCCGCTCAAACGGCTAAACAAGTCGTCATTCAGAAAATACGTGAAGCAGAAAAAGATGTTGTTTTTGATGAATATAAAAAACGCGTCGGCGAAATTGTGAGCGGAAGCGTGTATCGGTTTGAAAAGGGAAATATCGTCATTGACTTAGGTAAAACCGAAGCCATTATACCGAGAAGAGAGCAATCGTCGAAAGAAGAGTTTAAACAAGGAGACCGTGTTAGAGCTTATGTGTTAGACGTTAAACGAGAAAATCGCGGACCGCAAATCATTCTTTCCCGGGCGCATCCTCAGTTTGTAAGACGTTTATTTGAATTAGAGGTTCCGGAGATATTGGAGGGTATTGTCGAAATAAAAGCTATATCGCGGGATGTGAGCGAACGTACAAAAATTTCGGTCAATTCGAAAGACGAAAAAGTGGATTCCGTCGGAGCCTGTGTTGGTATGAGAGGTGCGCGGGTTAAGAATATTGTTACGGAACTTCAAGGAGAAAAAATCGATATCGTCCGATTCTCCTCTGACATTAAAGAATATATTCAGGCTGCGCTTTCCCCGGCGGAAATATCACAAATTCAGTTAAGCTTTTCGGAAAAAAAGGCCAATATCATCGTGGCTGACGATCAACTTTCTTTAGCGATCGGAAGACATGGCCAGAATGTCAGATTGGCTAGTCAGCTGGTTGGCTGGGAACTGGATTTGTTTTCGTTTGATCAATGGAAAGAACATCAAGAAAAAATCGAAACTGAAAATCAGGAAGAAGAAACGAAGACGGCAAAGAAAGGAAAAAGTAAAGACGTAAAGGAATCTAAAGAAGAAACTAAAGAAGAATCTGAAGAACAAGTGATTGAAGAAGTTTCTATTGCAGATTTATCGGGTGTCGGTGAAAAATTGATCGAAAAGTTAGAAGAAAGCGGTTTCGGGACATTAGAAAAAATCGCTGAGGCTTCCGCAGATGAATTGACACAAATTAAAGGATTAGGTAAAATCAAGGCTCAGAAAATGATCGATGAAGCCAAAAAACTACTCGAAGAGTGCGAAGAAGAATAGAGATAAACTATGAAAGTATCAGATTTAGCCGTTGAATTAAAAACAAACAGTGAAACCATTTTAGCTGTTTTAAAAAAGTTAAAGCTTAAAGCCAAGGACAGCGACCAGGATTTAAATGTCGCCGTCGTGTCGGTGGTTAAAAGTGCCTTTAAAAAAGGGGATATTCCCAAGGTTGAAGTAAAAAAAGTTGAAGTAAAAAAGGTCGAAGAGAAAAAGGAAGAAGTCAAAAAACCTGTTGCTAAAAAGACCGAAAAAGTTCCTGCCGAAAAAGCTTCGGAAGAAAAGAAAGAAAAACCGAAGGCAAAAGAAGAAAAAGTCATCGCAAAAAAAGTCGTTAAAAAATCTGTCAGCGTACGTAAGAAAACCGACACAGCTGCTCCGGAAGTCGTCGAGAAAAAAGACGCTGATCAGAAAAAAGCTGAAATAAAAGATAAAACAGTTCCGGTTACCCAAGACACAGTCGTACCAAAAAAGAAAATCAGTCAGGAACCGATTATTACTTTAAAGCCTCTTTCACGGAAACGGCGTAAGCCTCATAAAGATGATCGGAAAGACCAGCCATTGGATCCGGATAGAGAAGCGGATCAGGGGGGAGCGGAAAGTCATTTGGATTCAACAGCGACGGAAGAAGCGCTTTCATCGGATGTTTTATCCGACGATCAACTTCCGGAAATTGAAGTCAAAGTGCCGATTAACGTTAAAGATTTTTCACTCATCGTACAGCAAAAAGCTAGTGTTGTTTTAACCAAACTCATGAAGCTGGGTATTTTTGCTCATATTAACCAAAGTCTTGGAGAAGAGCTCGTCGCTAAATTGACCAGGGAATTCGGATTCAGATTATCAAAGGTCAAGACTCAGGAAGAACAAATCATTGATGATCATAAATTAGAAGAAGATAATGAAAGCGAATTATTGCCGCGCGCACCGGTTGTCACATTTATGGGGCACGTGGATCACGGAAAAACTTCCCTTTTAGACCGCATTCGTAAATCGAAAATTGCCGACAAGGAACATGGCGGAATTACCCAACATATCGGAGCCTATTCGGTCGAAATGCCGAAAGGGCGTATTACATTTTTAGATACGCCAGGTCACGAAGCGTTTACGGCGATGCGGGCTCGAGGAGCGCACATTACGGATATTGTTGTTCTCGTCGTGGCAGCCGATGAAGGGCTTATGCCACAAACGTTGGAGGCTATTGATCACGCGCGTGCTGCTGACGTACCTATGGTGGTGGCTCTTAATAAAATGGATCGCCCAGGAGCTAATCCGGATAAAGTAAAAAAGCAATTAGCTGACCGTGGATTAGCGTCGGAAGATTGGGGTGGTAAAACAGTTGTCGTCGGAGTTTCTGCAATAACCGGCCAAGGTATTGATGAAATGTTGGAAATGATCATTCTTGAATCTGAAATGCTGGAACTGAGGGCAAATCCAAATAAAAGAGCCTCTGGTTTAGTTGTTGAAGCACATATGAGCCCAGGAAAAGGTATTGTCACGACCTTAATCGTTCAAAGTGGTACATTAAAGGAAGGCGATTTCCTAATTATGGGGCCTTACTATGGAAAGGTAAAAGCGATATTTGATGATCGCGGTAAGGCTATCAAGTCAGCCGGTCCGTCGATGCCCGTTGAAATTCTGGGAATATCCAATGTCCCAGCCGCGGGCGAAATATTTTATGTTGTCGACAATGAAAAGAAAGCCAGAGAAATATCATCGGTCAAGTTAGAAAAAATTAAAAATAAACGAATGCAAGCCTCTGCGGCTGTCTCACTTGATCAGCTTTATGCTCAAATACAAAACGGCATCATTAAAGAATTGAATGTCGTCTTAAAGGCGGATGTTCAAGGATCTTTGGAAGCATTAAAAGATTCTTTAGAGAAAATTCCAAGCGACAAAGTTAAAATTAAGTTTATTCATACCGGTGTCGGAGAAGTTAATGCCTCCGATGTCCTGCTAGCGGTTGCTTCGAAAGCCATCATAATCGCTTTTCATGTCGGTGTTGATACCAAAGCTAAACAAACAATGGAAAAAGATCCCGTTGAGGTTCGTGAATATCGGATTATTTATGATGCGGTTGATGATATGCGAAACGCCTTGGAAGGACTTTTGGAAACGAAGTCAAAGAAGAATTATTATGCCAAGATAGAAATACGCCAGGTCTTTAAGTTATCCAAAAAGGGAATTGTTGCCGGTTGTTATGTGACAAAAGGCCGGGTTCACCGTAAGTCTAATGTCGACGTGGTTCGCGACGGAACGATTGTTCATACAGGAAAAATCAATTCACTCAAACGATTTAAAGAAGATGTTCGTGAAGTGGGTGAAGGTATGGAATGCGGTGTTGTGCTGGAAGGATACGAGCAGTATCAGGCAGGCGATATGCTGGAAGTCTTTGATGTTGAAATTATCTCTCAGAAGTTATAAACATTCATTCATCTTAATCATCGATCATGGAAAAAAAAGTTTTCAGTGCCATGCGTCCGACGGGCAAATTGCATTTAGGCCATTTAGTCGGTGCATTGCATAATTGGCTTGAATTACAAAAAACTCACCAATGTATTTTTAGTATTGTTGACTGGCATGCCCTCATGGGCGAATATGAACAGAGCCAGGAGATCAAGTCAAACACAATTGAAATGGCCATCGACTGGTTAGCCTGCGGTATTGACCCCAAAAAGTCGATTATTTTTGTCCAGTCCGACGTCCCCGAACATTTAGAATTACAGATGATACTTTCCTGTATTACACCTTTAGGTTGGCTTGAACGAAACCCGACGTATAAAGAACAGCTTCGGGAAATTACTACACGAGATTTGCAAACCTACGGATTTCTTGGTTATCCCGTCTTACAGGCCGCAGATATCCTTCTTTATCAGGCGAATGCCGTTCCCATCGGAGAAGATCAGCTTCCGCATTTAGAATTAACCCGCGAAATTTCTCGACGGTTTAATCATATTTTTAAGACGGATTTGTTTAAAGATTGTGAGGCTATATTAACTCAAACGCCGCGATTACTTGGTTTGGATGGACGGAAAATGAGTAAAAGTTATAATAATGCCATCAATTTGTCTGATACCCCCGAAGAAATTCAAAAAAAAGTGAAAATGATGTTTACCGATCCAAAACGTGTAAGGTTGACGGATCCTGGTCATCCGGATGAATGCAATGTGTACAGTTATTATGAAGTTTTTGCTCCACAGTTAAAGAAAGACGTATATAATTGGTGTACAGGCGCTCAAAAGGGCTGTATGGACTGTAAAAAGATCCTCGCTGAAAATATAACACAAACATTGTCTGGTATTAGTGAACGACGGCAAGAATTGAGCCGCGATCGAGACAAGATTGTGGATATTCTAAAAGATGGCCAGCGCCGAGCAAAACAAATTGCCCAACAAACGATTCATCAGGTTAAAGGAATAATTTTTCCATGAGTTATCGATTACGATTAGACGTATTTGAAGGGCCGCTCGATCTTTTATTATATTTGATCAAAAAGGATGATATCGATATTAAAGATATTCCTATCGTTAAAATAACCGAACAGTACATGGAATATATCGATATGATGAAGATGTTAGACTTAGATATCGTCGGTGATTTTCTAGTCATGGCCGCCACGTTGATTCAGATCAAATCCCGCATGTTATTGCCGCCTGATCCAGTCGAAGAAGGTGAAGAGGAACTTGACCCCCGAGATGAATTAGCCCGCCGTCTTTTGGAGTATAAACGCTTTAAAGAAATCGCAGAAACATTGGAAGATCATGAGCTTTTACGTAAAGACTTTTATCCGCGCGGATTGGATGATGAAGCTAAGCAGCTTCTTGTCGATGAATCGAAGGAAGTATTTTTTGAAGCAAATCTATTCGATTTAATCAACGCTTTTACCGAGGCCTTGAAGAAAACACCGGAAGAGATCATTCATGAGATTGTCAAAGAACAATACACGGTTGAAGAAAAAATTCATCACATTTTGCATGAATTACTGAGAAAAGAAAAGATTTCTGTCGTCAATTTGTTCCGCGAATGCCGCTCAAAGCCGGAAATTATCATTTCATTTATCGCCATTCTAGAGTTGATCCGTTTAAAAGAGATTAAAGCTGTCCAGCATGAAAATTTCGGTGATATAGAAATTCAAAGAAATAAAGAAAATATTGTTTTGGAAGATCAAGTACCGCAGGCCGGGCAAACCGAGGAAATAAAAGATTGATATGGATGAGCATCGTAAAATCGTTTTCACTCAAGAGACAGAAGAGGACCAGGTTTATAGCCTTTCTTTACGCCCCAAACTACTGACAGATTTTGTTGGTCAGAAAGATCTCGTCGATAATTTAAAAATATCCATTCAAGCTGCCAAATTACGGGGCGAACCTCTTGAGCATGTGCTTTTTTCCGGCCCGCCGGGATTAGGAAAAACATCATTGGCAAATATTGTCGCCAATGAGATGAACTCTCGTATTACCGTCACATCGGGGCCAGCCATTGACCGCGCGGGCGATTTAATCGGAATCCTCACCAATTTAGAAAAGGGCGACATTTTATTTATCGACGAAATTCATCGTCTATCTAAGACCGTCGAAGAATTTCTTTATCCTGCTATGGAGGGTTACAAGATTGATTTTATCGTCGACAAAGGTCCTTATGCAAAAACAATTAATTTTAATTTAAAGCCTTTCACGTTGATTGGAGCCACAACCCGCAGCGGTCTATTAGCCGCTCCTTTAAGGGATCGATTTGGAATCTTTCATCATTTAGATTTTTATAATGCGGAAGAATTAGCTAGCATAGTTAAACAGTCATCCGGGAAATTAAATTTGAATTTAGAAAACGAGGCCTCGGTTGAATTAGCCAAACGTTCACGAGGAACGCCAAGAGTCGCCAACCGTTTATTGCGAAGAGTCAGGGATTTCGCCCAGGTGATCAAACGCAGTGAAACAATCTCAGCCGAAATCGTTAACGAAGCCATGCAGACATTGGGAATTGATCAAAAAGGATTGGATGACTCGGATCGACGATTACTCAACGTAATGAGTCAGCATTATAATGGCGGTCCCGTCGGTATCGAAACACTGGCGGCCACTCTCAATGAAGAGATTGATACGATCGTCGACGTCATTGAACCCTATTTGTTAAAGATCGGATTCCTCAATCGAACTCCACGGGGAAGAGAATTAACCGATTCTTCTAAAAAGCATATCAATTTCAGCATTTCGAACCGAACTAAACAAAAAGAATTATATTAAAAAATATTAACGATATGGCCAAAACATTTTTTCTGATTGGTTTAATGTTTATGATCATGGGTTGTATTGCTTTATTAGTCAGCAAAATTCCCGGTCTGGGAAGGCTTCCCGGAGACATCGTAATTAAAAAAGAGAATTTTACGTTTTATTTCCCTTTGGCGACTTGCCTTTTGGTAAGTGTGATCATCAGCCTAATCATGTATTTAATCAATAAAAGATAATATGAATTTTTTTAGACTGTTTCTGACGGGGTGGTTGATTATTTCATTTTCCGGCGTGGCCGCCGCCCAAGAACCTGAAATTAGGGTAGAAATTTTAAAGGATGTTGATTCGTTTGTCATTTCTGTGCGCGGCGTTTATCAAATCATTGACTTAACGGATCATACTCTTCTGGTCAAGAAGCGAAGATTGAAACGATCAAAGGTGGACGTATTTAGTGCTGGAATTACGATCGGAAATGAATATTTTGAAACGAAAAAAATTCGCATTGTTTCGTCAAATGACATAACTGTTTACTCGAAGAATAAAAAAGGACGATTTCGAGGCACCGTTGATATACTTGTCGATAAGAATAACAATTTTCAGCTGATCAACCGTCTCGGACTTGAATTTTATGTTCGGGGCGTGCTCTTTCATGAAGTTTCGGACAAGTGGCCCATTGAAGCCATCAAAGCTCAGGCCGTGGCGACGAGAACATATGCTTTGTTTCGGATGAATGAAAATAGCAAAAAGGCTTTTGATGTCACCAGCGACATTTTTTCTCAGGTCTATGGCGGTAAATCCGCTGAACGGTTTCGTACCGATATGGCCGTTAATCAGACGACCGGCCAGGTGATTGTTTTTGACGGTAAAATCGTTCCGGCCTTTTTTCATTCGAATAGCGGCGGTTATACGGAAGATGCGAAAGAGGTATGGGATATTAATTTGCCTCCTCTAAGAGGAGTTAAATCTCCCTATAGTCAAGGAATGCCTCATTCTCAATGGACTCGAAATTTCAGATCCGCTGATGTTCAAGATATTTTAGAAAAAAAGGGGGTTAAAACAGGGTTGATAAAAGATATAGTTGTTGCAAAAAGAACTTTAAGTGGACGAGTGAAGGAATTGATCATCGAAGGGCGGGATGGCTCACATAACATAATTTCCGGAAAAGATTTTAGAAGTTATATGGGTCCGAATTTGGTTTTAAGTAATAAGTATGAGATAGAGATGAAAGGTTATTATTTTGACTTAATCGGCAATGGATGGGGACACGGCGTGGGCTTATGCCAATGGGGCGCGTACCGCATGGCTAAAGAACGGCGAAATTATGAACAGATTTTAAAATATTATTATCCCGGTGTTGAAATTCAGAAGACTGAAATTAAATGAAGTTAAATGAATTTTCATATGATTTACCGTCGGAACTGATTGCTCAATATCCGTTACAAAATCGGGAAGACGCCAAGTTATTAATTATTGATCGCCAAACGCAAACGCTTCGTCACGATATTTTTAAAAACATTGATCAATATATACCGTCGCCGACGCTGATTATCTTAAATAATAGCCGTGTCGTTCATGCGCGTCTTCTGGGTGAAAAAGAGTCAACCCAGGGTAAAGTGGAAGTTTTTCTGTTAAATAAATGCCGTGATGATTATCATTATGAAGTGTTGATGAAGCCGATGAAACGTTTAAAAAACGGTGATGTGATTCGGTTTGGAAAAGAAAAAATTTCTGCCGAGATCGTCGATCGCGATCAAAAGATTGTTCGATTTAACCAAAAGAATATTGATCATTATCTGGAAAAGAACGGCCATATTCCATTGCCGCCGTATATCAAACGCAGCGATGAGGCGATTGATCGAACACATTACCAGACGGTGTACGCGCAAGAATCCGGTTCAGTCGCCGCTCCGACGGCGGGATTACATTTTAGCCAGCCACTTTTAGATAAATTAAAAAAGGCGGGCAATCAAATTGAAGAAGTTACCTTGCATATTAATTACGGGACATTTAAACCGGTTGAAGAAAATGATATTAGTAAACATCACATGCACACCGAGCAGTATCAAGTTAATAAATCCGTTTATCAAAGTTTAGTCAAAGCGAAGAAGTCGGAAATTCCGGTGGTTGCCGTCGGTACAACCAGCGCGCGGGTGATTGAATCATTAGCCCAAGATAAACCCTTGACGGGGGAAACCGATATTTTTATTTATCCCGGAATAAAGTTTAAGTGGGTTGATATGTTGTTAACGAATTTTCATCTTCCTTACAGCACATTACTCATGTTGGTTTACGCTTTTGGTGGAACGGAATTAATGAAGAAAGCTTACGCCGAGGCGATTAAAAACAAATACCGTTTTTACAGTTACGGGGACGCGATGTTGATCATCTAAAAAATATGTTTGAATTACTTAAAACCGATAAAAAAACAAAAGCCCGTCTGGGAATCGTGAGAACCGCTCACGGAGACATTGAATCCCCATTTTTTATGCCCGTCGGGACGAATGGTACTGTTAAATCATTGACCTTTGATAATTTGCGCGAATTAGGCGCGCAGCTCATGCTTTCAAATACATATCATTTGAATATTCGTCCGGGTTTAAATATCATTCAAAAAGCTGGAGGCTTACATAAATTTACTGGATGGGATAAACCGATATTGACGGACAGCGGCGGATATCAAGTGTTCAGTTTAGCTAAACTCAGAAAAATTTCGGACGACGGCGTTCAATTTCGATCGCACATCGACGGAGATGCACATTATTTTGATCCGGAAAAAGTCATGGAGATTCAGAAAATATTCGGCTCAGATATCGTAATGCCCTTGGATGAATGCGCGCCTTATCCATGTGATCGTAAGCAGGCTGAAGGTTCTGTCCGACGGACAACGAACTGGGCTAAGAGATCAAGAGATTATTTTATGAAGCATCAGATGAATAAGAATCAAAGTCTTTTTGGTATTATTCAGGGATCGACTTATAAGGATTTAAGGGAACAGTCAGCCAAAGAAATTTTAGATATCGGTTTTGATGGTTATGCGATCGGTGGTGTCAGCGTCGGAGAACCGGTTAAAGATATGTTTGAGGCTTTGGAATGGGTTGAACCTTTCTTACCGAAAAATAAACTGCGTTATTTTATGGGCATTGGTTATCCGGACCAGATCGTTAAAGCTGTCGGGGAAGGTATTGATATGTTCGATACGGTTTTACCGACGCGTTTCGGCCGTCACGCGACCGCATTTACCCGTCGAGGAAGAATGGTCATGCGTAATGCGATATACGCGGATGATTTTCGTCCACTCGATCCGGACCGTAACATTCCGTATTGTACCCAATATTCGCGCAGTTATCTTCGTCATTTGGCGAATCAAAATGAAATGACCGCTTTACATATTCTCTCTTATTGTAATTTGCACTTTTATGTTAATTTAATGAAAGAAATAAGGGAAGCGATTAAAGAAGACCGCTATGATGAATTTCAAAGAGAATTTTTGAAGGAATATAATTCGGAGTTATTGAATGAGATTTGATGTCATTACGATTTTCCCCGAAATGTTTAAGCCGGTGATCAATGAATCGATTTTGAAACGGGCCCAGGCTAAGAAGAAAGTTGTCATCAACATTCATGATCTGCGTGAATATACCGATGATAAGCATGGTAAAGTGGATGATCGTCCTTTTGGCGGCGGACCGGGAATGGTTATGACGTGTCAGCCTATTTTTGATGCGGTGAAAAAAATAAAAGGACGCCGAAAAACTCATGTAATCATGACTTGTCCGCGCGGAACGCCTTTAAGTCAGAAGCATGTAAAAAAGTTGACAAAGCATAAAAATATTATTATTATATGCGGTCATTATGAAGGAATTGATGAGCGGGTAAATGAAGCCCTGGTGGATGAGTGTGTATCTATCGGTGATTATGTGTTAACCGGCGGCGAATTACCCGCATTAGTCATCATGGATTCCATAACTCGTTTAATTCCAGGTGTTTTAGGAAAAGAAGAATCTCTGGTCGGCGAGTCGTTTGAAGATAATTTATTAGATTTTCCGCAATATACACGGCCCGCAGATTTTCGTGGTAAAAAAGTTCCGCCTGTGTTATTATCTGGAAATCATAAAGATGTAAATGCTTGGCGCAATGCCCAAGCCATTGAAATAACAAAAAAAAATCGTCCTGATTTATTGAAGGATTAAATAGCTAACGGCATGGAGGTTAGAATGATTACCAATAGTGGAGCAACATTAAAGAAACTCGAAGAAAAATATCTAAAACAAGATGTACCAAATTTCAACGTCGGTGATAGCGTAAAAATGAAGATCAAAGTTCAGGAAGCCGACAAAATACGTACCCATCCTTTCGAAGGAACTATCATTCGAAAAACCGGCCGCGGGCTTAAGGCAACATTCACTGTTCGTAAAGTTTCATTTGGCGAAGGCGTCGAGAAAAGTTTTCCCATCCATTCACCGGTTATTGAAAGCTTATCGGTCACTGGTAAAGGGATTGTAAAAAGATCAAAACTTTATTATATTCGAAGCGGTGTCGGTAAAAAATTACGTATTCAACGCGAACAGACCCAATAATTTATTGTAATTTAATTGTACGTCTCACATTAATTCCCATACCTTATCGCATTTTGTAACCTCTGGTTTGACTCATGCTTGAGTTTGAACAATCCGTCAAAAGTGAGGGCTATCGCTGGATCATCGGTATTGATGAAGCCGGACGAGGGCCTTTAGCCGGTCCGGTCGTCGCCAGTGCGGTCGCTGTTCGACACTATAATTTCGAATCCAAAATCGCCGATTCAAAGAAAATTTCCCCCCTGCAGAGAGAAAAAGCCTTTAGAGAAATATTTGAAAAATCTTATGTAGGTGTGGGCATCATCAATGAAACGGTTATCGATGATATCAATATCCTTCAGGCAACGTTTATGGCGATGAATAATGCCGTTTCCCAGTTGATACGTTCTTTGGATAAAGAAGATGAAGCTCATGATCATAGGACAAAGACTTGCTTGCTTATTGACGGAAATCGGTTTAAAACGGATTTACCAATAAATTATAAAACGATTGTCGACGGAGATGCGAAGGTTTTCAGTATAGCTTGCGCGTCTATTGTAGCTAAGGTTATTCGTGACAGAATTTTGATGGCGTATGATCGGATTTATCCAGAATATGGATTTAAAGATCACAAAGGCTATGGGACATTAGGGCATAGGCAAGCTATTTCCCGACATGGATTTTCAGCGATTCACCGAAAAAGTTTTCAATGTAATGACTATGGCAACGACAAAAATTAAGTTAGGCGCGGAAGGTGAACGATTAGCGGTTCAGCGATTGATCGAAATTGGTTATGAAATAATTGAATGCAATTATCGAAGTAAGATGGGTGAAATCGATATTATAGCCAAAGATCAACATGTGATTTGTTTTATTGAAGTCAAAATGCGGACATCCGATGAACAAGGCCACCCGTTAGAATCCATTACCGTCTCGAAACAGCGAAAAATCAGTTTATCAGCGTTATCTTATCTTCAAGAACATGAACTTTTAAGTAGTCAGGAAGCCCGGTTCGATGTTGTTTCAATTATGGAAAATGAGGGGAGTATTCAAGTCGAGATTATTCAAAATGCCTTCGAAAGTTGTGTTTAGATTTTCAATGAAATCGTTGAAATGGCCCAGCCTTTAAGTTAATATAAAATAAAAATTGTGCGTAAATTCCATATCATAAGATTCTTTTCCCTGCTTTATTTAATTCAAGTAACTCATGACAAAGCTTTTTAAAAACCATACGTTAGATCAATATCTCGATATATTGTCTAGAAAAGAACCTGTTCCCGGCGGAGGTTCCGTCGCTGCGCTCACGGCTGCTTGCGGCATGGCCCTTTTATCCATGGTGACGAATTATTCAATTGGAAAAACCGGTTTAGAGTCCCTTGAGAAGAAAATGCAGGATCAATTGAAACAATCGGAAGCTTTAAGAATGAGATTGACGGAACTGATTGATTTGGATTCTCAAGCGTATTTGCAGATTGTTGAGGCGAGAAAACAGTCACCCGAAAAACAAGCCGCTGCCAAACAAGGTGCGAATCAAGTTTTGACCGAGATTGGTGAGATATGTTATCAAGGCATTTCATTGGCGCCGTTCTTGGTCGAAAAGGGAAACAAACATTTATTATCGGATATTGAAGTCGCGGTTGAAATGCTGAACGCAGCATACAATTCTGCGCGCACATTACATCAACATAACTAAAAGCTCATGAAGACAATGGCAAAATTATTAGACGGAAAAATATTAGCTCAAACTTTAAAAGATCAGTTGAAAAATGAGGTGGCGGATTTAAATCGCCAATTCAAATCTGTTCCACGACTTGTTTGCATTTTGATTGGTGAAGATAAAGGGGCGCATGCCTACGCTAATTCCCAGCGACGAACAGCGGAATATATCGGAATTGAATTTGAGTTGATTAATCTGCCTTTAACGATAACTCAAGCCGAATATAATCATAAAATTTTAGAACTAAATAGCGATGCGGCTGTCCACGGCATCATGCTTCATAAACCTGTACCGTCGCATATTGATCATCAGGCGGCGGTTAATCTGATCGATACAAAAAAAGACATCGAGGGAATTAATGTCATCAATATGGGCAAAATGCTGATCGGCGAAGCAAAAATTATCCCGTGCACACCGCTGGCTGCGATGGAACTTATTCAATCAACAAATATTAATATTCGTGGCAAGGAAGCGGTTATCGTCGGAGCCAGTGCCATTGTAGGAAAACCACTGAGTATTCTTTTAATGGGGAAAAAAGCAACAGTTACAGTATGCAACAGCGCAACGACAGAGGCCGGAAAGTTAGTGGATCATATTTCAAGAGCAGATATTTTGGTCGCGGCGGTGGGAAAGCCGGCGATGATCAAAGGGGAATGGATTAAAGAAGGAGCGATTGTTATTGACGTTGGAATCAATGCGGTCGGAGGCAAGATCGTCGGTGATGTTGATTTTGAATCAGCACAGGAAAGAGCTTCTTTTATTACGCCGGTTCCCGGTGGGGTAGGACCTGTAACCGTTGTGATGTTTATGAAAAACGGTATAGAAGCTTTTAAAATGCAACTTTGTAGATGAAGGACGAATCATGAAAAAAATACTTTTGTTAGGTAGTTCACCAGCGGCTATTAATGCCGTTGAAATTATAAAATCACAGATCGAGTGTGAGATTGTGTTTTTGCCTTTGAGTGATCATTTAGTCGTCGATAAACAACGTTACATCGAGATGATTGATAAACAATTAAGGACGAAACAAATTTATTATAGACCCAAAGATTTTTATGAAAAAACTAATATTAAAATTATCAACGATAAGAAAGTCACGCGGGTTAACTTAAGTCGCAAGAAAGTTCATTTTGAGGACCGCTCACAATTAGATTTTGATGTCATTATTCTCTCTGATACTCCCGACCACCGGCAAGGAGATCTGAAAGGTTCGAATAAATCGGGGGTTTTCGGATTTAAAAATATAAATGATATTGAACAAATCAGCACATTGGCCGCGCTTAATAGCACCATCACGATCGAAGGCGATCAATGGTGGACCGTCGAGCTAGCGATGCTTATGGCTAATAAAAATAAAGAAATTATTTTATCGGTTTCCGCAAATTATCCTTTGATTCACGGAACTTCGGATGAATATAAGCAATGGATTGTGCAAACTTTAAAGAGTAAGGGGATACAATTACTCATTGATAATCCTATTGTTGAAATATTAGGTGAAAGCGATTTAAAGGCGATCAAAGTGCGTTCCGGGAAGGTATACGCCGCGGATTTGGTGATTCTTGAAAATACCTATTTGGATACACGCGTGTTTAATGAAGCCATTGAAATTGGTGACGCGGCTGTCGTCGTCGACGAACATTACAAGTCTAATTTGGAAGATGTCTATGCGGTTGATTTTGCGGCGCAACGCAGTCAGGAATTATGGAATAGTTACGGCCCGCGGAACGAATTTCTTGAATATCAATCACATATTCTAGCTGCTTCTGTTCTGAAAAAAGAAGAGACATATGATCTTCCTATTCCGACATTTTTTGTAAGTCAGGAAAATTTTTCGCTCACATCCATTGGTCAAGTCGTTGAACGTCGAAACGTTCAATCTGTAATGAAAACAGATTCCACCGATGGGCGTTTAATTAAATTATTCGAAAAAGATGGCCTATTTATAGGAATAATTGCTCTTAATGTGAATGTGGTTCCTCACGATGTGATTGAACGTATTCGCAACAAATCTGAGATAAATTCCATTAAAGAACATTTTTTCTCGCTGATGGCTCCTTTGGTTCAGGTATCTTCTGAATATTCATCTGCGGGTGAATTGGAAAAAGCCTATGAACAAACGAATTCAGCTTAATTTGCATAAGACTGAAATTAACTTGTCAAAAGGGTGATCGTATATTATGCTTATCACTAAGAACGTCATAAAGAACACCGTTCATAATTTAGCATTTCTTCTGATTTTCATATCCATCATTACCTTTCACACGGATACCTTAGCTGCAACCAATAAGAAATTGTACGACCAATACCGAGAACTCGGCATTCAAGAACAGCAAAAAGGTAATTTTAACGCAGCATTAAGTTATTTCTCTAAAGCCGTTTCTTTGGGTACTGAGGATCCTGCGATATTCAATGACATAGGTGTCATCTACGAGCAGATGGGGCTTTTAGGGAAGGCCGAAAAGCAATATGCTTTGGCCATTAAAAAAGATAAGAACTATCTACCGTCCTATTCCAACATGGCCATGATGTATTTAAATAATGGTTATCCGGACAAAGCTTTTCCCTACTTCAAAAAAAGATACGAGTTGTCAAAATTAGGGGATGAGTGGGGGCAAAAGGCCAAAGAAGAAATGATGAAAATCAAGCCTGAGTATTTTGCCTGGTTTGTCAGAGTGGAAGCGGAAAAGTTAAATAAGGAAATTGTTGAACAAAATCATAAAGAGTTTATGGATCGAATAAAACGCGCGAATGAACATTATCTAAAAGGAGTAGAATACGTCCACAACGAAGAGTTAAAACCAGCCATAGACGAATTCGATTTCGCACTGAACATCACGCCCGATAACCCAAAGATTATCCAGGCGCGAAAAGATGTGATGAAAGTCATCTCTAAAAATCAAGTTAAAGAGCAAATGGACCTAGCAGCCCGGCATTTAGAAGAAGGTGATTCGTATTCGGCTAAACGTGAACTTCAAAAAATACTCGCCAACTTTCCTGATGAATATCTATTAAATTCAAATTAAATTTGGATCATGAAATCCCCAAAACTATCTCAAAAATATAAATTCTAAATAAAAATAAAATAATAAATGGATAAATTGTTTTTAATCGATGGGCATGCTTTATGTTACCGGTCTTTTTTTGCTATTCGCGAATTAACAGCCAGTACCGGGCAAGCAACGAATGCTGTTTTTGGATTTGTTAATACGCTGCGAAAGATTATGCGGGAATTTAACCCGCAGTACTTAGCTGTGTGTTTTGATTCGAAAGAAAAAACGCATCGCGCTAAGAAATATACTGATTATAAAATTCAGCGGCCAAGGATGCCCGAGTTGCTTATTGACCAAATACCCATTATTAAGGAAGTTATTAGCGCTTATCATCTGCCTATTTTTGAAATGGGTGGTTACGAGGCGGATGACATTATTGCCACGTTAACGGAATTAGCTACTCAAAACAAATTAGAAGTCACCATTGTCACGGAAGATAAAGATATGTTCCAACTGAGTAATAAACACACCCATTTTTTTAGCCCGCGTAAGGATCAAATTTTAAAAGAAAATGATGTCCGTGTTAAGCTTGGTTTTGATCCGATTCATATTACGGATTTTATCGCCTTAGCAGGCGACAGTTCTGACAATATTCCCGGTGTTGATGGTTTGGGTCCGGTGACGGCGACAAAATTGATTCTTGATTATGGTGATATCGACGGAATATATAAAAATATTGAGAATATTTCTAAGGAAAAAGTTAAAGAAAAATTAGTGAATCAAAGGGAAATTGCCTTTTTAAGTAAAGAATTGGCGATGTTAGATAAGAATGTTCCATTAAAGTTTGATTTAGACAAATTAAGAGTTGGTGAACCGAATAAAAATCGTTTATATGAATTATTTAAACAATTGGAATTTAATCGTTTTGCTCAGGAATATGCGGGCCAAGAAGGTCAAAAAGAGTATAACGTTGACGTTCATGTTTTATCGAATGATGAAGATATTAAATCAGCTATAAAAAATATCAGAAAAGTAAAACGGTTTGCGTTCTTGAGTGATGATCAGGCGGATGCTTTATTCAGCCAGGTATATTTAGCGACGGAAGGTTATGTTTACAGTGTGAATTCTGATCAGTTGAATAAGTTAAGTGAATTGTTTGAAGATGAATCGATTATTAAGGTTACGCACAATTGTAAGGAAATGTTTAAACGGTTATCTTTTGTAAACATTGAGTCTTTGGGTGAAACATTTGATGTGCTTCTCGCCGGATATTTATTATCCGCTAATATTTCGACCTATTCACCGACGGAGTTGGGGTGGACTTACTTTAACATCACATTAGGCGAAGAACAATTAAAGGCGAAAGAAACCGCGATGGTGTATCAATTGTATGATGTTTTCAAATCCAAACTCAAAGAATTTGGGTTGGATGATTTGTACAGGAAAATCGAAAGGCCATTGGCTTATGTCCTTTATAAAATGGAGACTTACGGTGTCAGTTTAGATTTGCCTCATTTGAAAGATTTATCTGAACTGTGTCAGCGTAAAATGGATGAACTGACAAAGAAACTATATAAAATCGCCGGTGAAGAATTCAATATTAATTCTCCGAAACAATTGGGAGTTATCTTATTTGAAAAATTATCATTACCGACGATTAAGAAAACGAAAACAGGAAATTCCACCGACGAAGAAGTCCTTACAAAATTAAGCGAATTGCACGAATTTCCGGGTTTAATTCTTGAATATCGGCAGCTTTCCAAACTTAAATCGACTTATATCGATGCCTTACCAAAACTTGTTTGTCCGCATACGGGAAAAATTCATGCCGAATTTAATCAAGTCGGCGCGGAAACGGGACGTTTAAGTTCCAGAAATCCCAATTTACAGAATATTCCGATTCGAAGCGAATTAGGAAAACAAGTGCGAAAAGCGATTATTCCGTCGGAAGGAAGAATTTTATTGGCCGCCGATTATTCGCAAATTGAGCTGAGAATTTTAGCGCACTTATCCGGTGATGAATCTTTGGCTGAGGCTTTTAATAACGACCACGATATTCATAATTACACGGCATCACTCATTTTTGATGTTGATCAATCTGAGATCGATTATTCCCGACGGGATACAGCCAAAAGAGTCAATTTCGGGATTGTGTATGGAATGAGCGGATTCGGTTTATCAAAAGATTTAGGCATTAGTCAAAAAGAGGCGAATGATTTTATTACACGCTATTTTAACCGCTATCCCAAAGTGAAAATATTTATGGATCAGCAAATCGAATATTGTCAGAAAAATGGTTATGTCCTTACATTATTAAATCGTCGTCGATATATCCCTGATATTAACAGCAAGAACAATGCGGTTCGGCAATTTGCTGAACGACAAGCTATCAATACGCCTGTGCAGGGTTCAGCGGCGGATTTAATGAAATTAGCCATGATTAATGTGCATCAAGAAATCGAGAAACAAAAATTAAAGTCCGCCATGTCGATCACGGTTCACGATGAATTGGTTTTTGATCTTGTTCCCAAGGAACAAGAAAAAATGTTTAAATTAGTGAAAGATACCATGGAACAGACGATCAAATTAAATGTTCCGGTTAAAGTGGATTTAAAAATCGGAAAGAATTGGATGGAAATGGAAAAGGTCAAGATATGACCATGAAGGTTTTATTTTGCGCTTCAGAAGTCGTTCCCTTTGCAAAGACGGGCGGATTAGCCGATGTGTGCGGCGCATTACCGCCGGTGTTGGCCGAATCGGGTGTTGAAGTGAAAATTGTGATGCCAAAATATGGTTGGATTGATGAAAAAAAGTTCGGCCTTATAAGAGTCAATGATGAATTTTTTAAAGCCAAACTAAGTAAGAATGTCGACGTATTTTTTGTCGAAAATGAATATTATTATGGCCGTGACGGGCTCTATGGAAATCAAGCCGGCGATTTCATCGACAATTTGGAGCGATTTAAATTTTTTAATTTGCAGGTTTTGAAACTTTTAAAAGTCATCGACTGGCCGTGCGATATTATTCATTGCCACGATTGGCATACGGCGCTCATTCCTGTTTATCTTAAAACCACTTTTAAAAACGATGATTTTTACAAATCGATCAAAACCGTCCTGACCATTCACAATATGGCTTTCCAGGGGGTGTTTTCTAAGAATGAATATCCTAAATTGGATCTTCCGGATGATTTATTGACAGACAAGGGATTTTATTTTTATGACAAAATTAATTTTCTCAAAGCGGGAATCATATTCAGCGATGAGGTTACAACCGTTTCGCCTCAATACGCGACGGATATTCAAACGGATGAATTTGGTTGTGGGTTGAATAATATCCTTCGCCAATACCAACATGGTGTGGCCGGAATTTTAAATGGTTTAGATTATGATTATTGGAGCCCCGAAAAGGACGAATTGATTACGAAAAAGTATAACCTTGATTCTTTTGTCGAGGGGAAACTGGAAAACAAAATTGAATTACAGAAACAGATGAATTTGCCCGTCAACGTCGATGTTCCTGTTTTCGGATTTGTGGGAAGAATATCACATCAAAAAGGTATGGACGTGCTGATTCAAGCGCTCAAGGAACTGGACGTCGATAAGATACAAGTCATTATTCAAGGCTTAGGAGATGAGCGGTATCAAAATGAACTACGCGAATTGCAAAAGAAACATAAAGAAAAATTGTCGACGGTTTTTGAATTTAATGAACGATTAGCTCATATGATTTATGCCGGATCCGACTGGTTTCTCATGCCGTCAGAATTTGAGCCATGCGGATTGACGCAGATGATCAGTATGTATTACGGCGCGCCGCCGATTGTGAATCGTACCGGCGGATTAGCGGATACGGTCGAATCATTCGATCCCTTACATTTAACTGGAAATGGGATGGTTTGTCCTAAAAATACGCCTGATGTGCTGGCTGGCATGATCCGACGGGCCATACATGTTTTTCATGACAAGAAAGTGTATTTTAAATTAGTGTCAAACGCGATGCAAACGACATTTCCATGGAAAGATTCAGCCGAAAAGTATAAAGAACTTTATTTATGTTTATTATCGGAATAACAGGGGGCTTAGCCACGGGCAAATCAACGGTATCAGAAATGTTTGCTCAGTTAGGCGCAAAGGTTCTGGATGCGGATAAGATTGCCCACGGATTGATCGGACGAAATGGGAAATGCGTCGAGAAAATTAAGAAAACATTCGGACAGGATGTGATTTCAAAAGGGGCGGTTAACCGCAAGGCCTTAGCTGACATTGTGTTCAATAACACGGCGAAGCTGAAAAAATTGGAAGCGATTATTCATCCGCAAGTCCGGTTAAACGTAAAAGAGAGGTTAAAGGAATTAAAAAAGAAAAAATTTAAAGGTATTGTCGTCGTCGATGTTCCGCTCTTATTTGAGGCTAAAATGGATCGGGACATGGACATGACAATTGTCGTAAAAACACGGCGCGATATACAGATTCAAAGAGCGAAAAAAAGTTTAAACTTAACACAACAACAAGCATTGTCAAGAATCAAGGCCCAGATGCCACTGAATAAAAAAGCGAAATTGGCGGATATGGTGATTGATAATTCGAGAAGTAAAAAAGAAACATCAAAAAAGGTGAAAAAAATATGGCTAAGAGCGTAATAAAAACCACTACGGTAAAAGAGAGGGAAAAAGAGATGGCGAAATCGGCACAAAATAAGGAAAAAATAACGCCGGCAAAGAAGTTGGATAAGGAAAAGGATGTCGTCGAGGAAGCGGTTGAAACGAACGGTTCAAACAATGGATCTACTTCAGGCGTTCATATCGACATTACTAGTCTTAAAAATATGAAAATGGCGGAACTCAATAAACTTTCCAGAGACATGGAAATTACCGGTGCCAGTAGTTTAAAGAAACAGGACTTGATCTTTAAAGTACTGCAAGCCCAGGCGGAAAAAGAAGGTCAGATGTTCGGCGGCGGAACGCTTGAAATTCTATCGGAAGGTTTTGGATTCTTGCGCAGCGCAAATTACAATTATTTGCCTTGCCCCGACGATATTTATATTTCACCGTCGCAAATCAGACGGTTTGATTTAAAGACCGGCGACAGCGTGAGTGGTCATATTCGCCCACCCAAAGAAGGCGAAAAGTATTTTGCTTTATTGAAAGTGGAAGCGGTGAACTTTGAAAATCCGGAAAAATGTAAAGATAAAATATTTTTTGATAATTTGACGCCACTTTATCCTAAAGACCGTATCGTTCTCGAAACAGATCAAAAGGAATTATCGACGAGAATTATGGATATGTTGACGCCATTGGGTAAAGGTCAAAGAGCATTGATTGTTGCTCCGCCTTTCAGCGGTAAGACGGTGTTATTGCAGAAAATCGCTAATTCTATTATGCAAAATCAACCGGATGTGATCTTAATGGTTCTTTTGATCGACGAGCGTCCTGAAGAAGTTACAGACATGCAACGTAACGTTAAAGGTGAAGTTATTGCCTCAACCTTTGATGAACCAGCCGAGCGTCACGTTCAAGTCGCTGAAATGGTTCTTGAAAAGGCGAAACGATTAGTCGAACATCAAAGAGATGTTATCATCCTTTTGGACAGTATTACCCGTCTAGCTCGGGCCTATAACACGGTTGTTCCTCACAGCGGTAAGATTCTCTCCGGCGGGGTGGACTCAAACGCCTTACATAAACCGAAACGATTTTTCGGTGCGGCGCGCGCGGTTGAAGAAGGCGGCAGCTTAACGGTTATCGCTACATCGCTGGTTGACACAGGAAGCCGTATGGACGAAGTTATTTTTGAAGAATTCAAAGGTACGGGTAATATGGAACTGCAATTGGATCGTACATTGTTCCAACGCAGAATTTATCCGGCCATTGATATCAAACGATCGAACACACGACACGAAGAATATCTCATTCCTGATCATGACCTTCAACGTATATGGTTATTGAGAAAAGCGATCAATGATTTGAATTCCGCGGAAGCGATGGAACTCTTGATTGACCGTATTGGAAAATATAAAACCAACAGAGATTTTCTAGATAATTTGAATAATATGTAATCAGTTTTGTAAGATCATATATATCAATTATTTATGGACATACGGATGGGTTGAGAAGAATTGTACATTTATAAATTTGTGTTATAATTGACATTCTCGTATTAGGATATAATTTAAATATTATTATAAAGACAAGAGGAGTATATTGATGAAACCTGAAATACATCCAGAGTACGTGGATACAACGATTGCGTGCGTGTGCGGAAATACGGTTAAAACACGTTCAACAGTTCAAAGTATTCGTGTAGAAATTTGTTCAAGCTGCCATCCTTTTTTTACCGGTGAAAAGAAATTAGTCGACACCGCTGGCCGCATCGACCGATTCAAAAAACGATATAAAAAATAACATTTCTACTGGGCCGCCTTCCGTGCGGCCCAAACTGTTTTTGCCCCTATGAATTTAAGCAAATTTGAGAAAATGGAAGTCCGATTCAAAGAACTTGAATCGATGTTAGCCGACCAAAAAATCATTTCTGATCAAAGTCAATATCAAAAACTCGCCAAAGAATATTCTGATCTCACCGAAATTGTCAATATCTTCAGTGAGTATAAAAATATTACAAATCAAATTGATGACCTTAAAACTTTATTAAACGAAAAACAAGATCATGAATTCGAAGCGTTGGCTAAAAGTGATTTGAAAGAATGCCTCGAGAAACAGACTAGGCTCGAGCAAGAACTCGATGATTTAGTCAATCCAAAAAAACAACCATCAAATCGTGCGGTCATTATCGAAATCCGCGCGGGAACGGGCGGAGGCGAGGCGAGTTTATTTGCCGCTGATCTTTATCGCATGTATACACGTTACGCGGAGAAAAAAGGCTGGAAGATTGAATCAATTGACTCCCATGGGTCGGAAGGCGGAGGTTTTAAAGAAGTTATTTTTAGTGTGAGCGGAATCGGCGCTGAACAGCATTTGAAATGGGAAAGCGGGGCGCATCGCGTGCAGAGAGTTCCGACAACGGAAGCATCTGGTCGTATTCATACTTCAGCCGCGACGGTGGCTGTTCTTATGGAAGCCGAAGATATTGACCTTGTTATTGATCCAAATCATTTGAAGATCGACATATATCGTTCCTCCGGGCCGGGTGGACAAAGTGTCAACACAACCGATTCAGCGGTCCGCATTACCCATTTACCGACGGGAACAATTGTCGTTTGCCAAGATGAACGTTCACAGCAAAAAAATAAGGCTAAAGCCATGCGGGTATTGCGCGCGAGAATCTTGGATAAAATGCAAAGTGATAGCCAGGCAGCGGAATCAAAAGACCGTAAATTAAAAGTCGGCAGCGGTGATCGTAGTGAAAAAATAAGAACCTATAATTATCCTGACCGCCGTGTCACCGATCACCGCATTGGATTTACGTCTCACAAATTACAATTTATTATGGATGGCGATCTGGATGAAATTGCACATGCGCTGATCAATGCTGAAAACGAGGATTTGATTAATGAACGAACATGAGCAAATGTTGACATCCTTGTTAGATTGCCGCCGGGTCGATTTGTATGTTGATCCGCTGGAATTAACGACCGAACAAAAAAAGCAATATACTCATATGGTTGACCGATGGAAATCCGGTGAGCCATTACAATATATTATTGGGCACGTTGATTTTTCGAATACGAAATTATTCGTCAACGAACATGTGCTCATTCCCCGCCCGGAAACGGAATTACTCGTCGAAATAGCAATTACAAAACTACAAAATCTTAAAAATCGTCCATTACAAATATTGGATTTGGGAACAGGATCAGGAAACATCGCCATTGCTTTGGCTAGAAAAATTGATGAATGTCATGTTACGGCAGTGGACATTTCACCTAAAGCGATTTCCTTGGCAGAAAGCAATGCAAAAAAGAATTTCGTTGAGAAAAAAATAACTTTTGTCCGTTCTGATATGTTTAAGTTTTTAGAAAAAGACGACAATAGCTCCTTAAAGTTTGATATGATTATTTCAAATCCACCATATATCAAATCGAAGGATATGTTGACTCTTCCGCGGGATGTCCGACGAGAACCGCATATTGCTCTGGATGGAGGCAAGGACGGTTTAGATTTTTACCGAGGTATTATTGACAAGGCTGGCCAATTGCTTACCGAAAACGGATTTTTATTATTTGAAATCGGTGAAGAACAAGCCCAAGAAATAAGAAAAATGATTCAAAGCTTTCCTTATTTTCAAAATATATTTGTTGATCGTGATTATGCTGATCAAGATCGATTTGTCTACACACAATATAAATTAACAGAAACCAGATTATCTAACTAGAAAGAACCCACATGGAAAAATTAGTCATCGAAGGTGGAAATCCGCTAAAAGGTGTTGTAGAAATCAGCGGATCCAAAAATTCGGCATTGCCTATTCTGGCGGCGACGCTCTTAACCGATGAACCTTGCCGCTTAAGTAATATTCCAAAACTTCGTGACACGATGACCATGATCAAACTTTTAAAATCTCTCGGGAAAAAAGCAGAATTTCAAGGTGATGAATTGGTTATCTCATCAAACGGAAAAACCACTCATATCGCTGATTATAAGCTTGTCTCGACGATGCGCGGTTCATTTTGTGTTCTTGGACCTTTGTTGGCGAAGTTAGGTAAGGCGCAAGTATCATTGCCTGGCGGTTGTGTTATCGGCGTGCGTCCGGTTGATTTGCATATTAAGGGTTTAAAAGCGCTCGGCGCTCAAATTGATACCGAAGGTGGCTACATCAATGCTAAGGCTAAAAAATTAATTGGAAGTCACATGTACTTGGGAGGTGTTTTTGGTTCTTCTGTTTTAGCCACCGCCAATGTTCTTTCTGCAGCTGTGTTGGCGGAAGGCGAAACAACGATTGAATCGGCAGCCTGTGAACCTGAAATCGAAGATTTAAGCAACATGCTCAATGCGATGGGCGCGAAGATAAGTGGTGTCGGTTCTCCTCGGCTTGTGATTAATGGAGTAAAAAAATTAAAGGGAGTAAAGTATAAAATCATTTCGGACCGTATTGAAGCTGGAACATATATGCTTCTCGCCGCGGCCACGCGCAGTAATATTAGTATAAAAGGTGCGGTATACTCTCATTTGCTTGCACTCATTGATGTGTTAAAGGATGTTGGTGTTGATGTTATTCAACAAGGTGAATTTCTAAAAATAAAATATAATCCGATTTATAAGCCGGTCGGCATCACCACTCATCCTTTTCCGGGATTTCCGACGGATTTACAGGCACAATTTATGGCGCTTATGGCCATCGTCGACGGTGTGAGTATTATAACCGACAGGGTTTATCCGGATCGTTTCATCCATATTGCTGAGTTAAACCGTATGGGCGCCAATATCCGTCGAGAAGGCCTTATTGCCGTCGTGCAAGGGGTTAAGACATTGCGCGGTGCGCCGGTCATGGCGTCGGATTTACGCGCATCCGCGGCGCTGGTTATCGCTGGTTTAGCTGCCAAAGGTAAAACGGAAATACATCGCATTTATCACCTTGAAAGAGGTTATGAGCAGCTTGAAGAAAAGTTAGGTAAACTCGGAGCAAAGGTTTATCGCGAAAAGGAATAACTATGATCTTGATGCTGGATAATTATGATTCATTCACCTATAATCTCGTCCAATATTTAGGTGAACTTGGTGCTGATCTCAAAGTTTATCGGAATGACATGATCACGACGGAAGAAATACAAAGGATGAGGCCGGAAAAGATTGTTATTTCCCCAGGGCCGAGTAATCCCGATCATGCCGGCATTTCTTTAGAAGTCATTCAGGTTTTTAAAAATAAAATTCCGATCTTTGGCGTTTGTCTTGGCCATCAATGTTTAGGACAAGCCTTCGGTGGGCGCATTATCCGTGCTAAGAAATTGATGCATGGTAAAACCTCGTCGATCAAGCACAATGGAAAAGAAATATTTAAAGGCCTGCAAAATCCATTTCAAGCCACCCGCTACCATTCCCTCGTCATTGAACGTGACTCTATGCCAAAATGTTTTGATATCACCGCCGAGAGTGAAGATGGCGAGATCATGGGAATACGGCATAAAGATTTACCATTATGGGGCGTTCAATTCCATCCGGAATCAATTTTGACGACGGAAGGTAAGAAATTGTTGGATAATTTTCTCAAGCTTTAATGATGAAAAACTACATTCATAAACTCCACAATAAAGAAAATTTGACTCAGTCGGAGATGGAACAGGCAATGATTTCCATTATGTCTGGTGACGCCATAAAAGATGATGTTGCCCATTTTCTTCTGGCTCTACGCGATAAAGGTGCAACGGTTGAAGAAATTACCGGTGCAGCTAAAATCATGCGTAAGTTCGTCGTCGGAATTAAATCATCGCATTCTCGCTTACTGGATACATGCGGGACGGGCGGGGATAAAACCAATACGTTTAATATCTCGACGGTGACAGCGCTGGTTGTCGCCGGAGCAGGCGTTCCCGTGGCTAAACATGGCAACCGATCTGTGTCGAGTAAATGCGGTTCTGCCGACGTGCTTGAAGCCTTAGGTGTTAATCTTAACGTCGATGAAAATCAGTTAAAAAAATGTTTGGATAAAATTGGTATAGCTTTTTTATTTGCTCAAAAGTTTCATCCGGCCATGAAGCATGTGGCTCCAATCAGAAAAGAATTAGGCGTTGAAACAATTTTTAATATCCTGGGTCCTTTAACCAATCCAGCCAATGCCACTCATCAAATGATCGGTGTTTATTCCCGGGATCTGCTCGAACCCATAGCTCACGTGCTTGAAAATTTAGGTTTAAAAAAAGCGGTGGTCGTTCACGGCAGCGACGGATTGGATGAAATTACAACGACGGGAAAAACGTTTATCAGTGAATTTAACGGGCGTGAAATTATAACTTATGATATTGATCCAACCGAATTGGGAATAAGCTTAGCCAAATCGGCTGATCTTAAAGGTGGTAATCTCGACGAGAACGTTAAAATTGTGACGAGCATATTAAATGGAGATCTAGGCCCTAAGCGTGATATTGTTCTCATCAATGCCGCTTACGCTTTATATATCAGTGATTTTGTCGATAGTATTGAAAAAGGAATCCAATTAGCTAAAGAATCGATCGATTCTAAAAAAGCCAAACAAAAATTAGATGCCTTGAAAGAGTTTTCGCATGCCAAATGATTTTCTAGAACAAATTGTTGCGTGTAAGAAAGAATTGAACGCCTCTAAAAAGGAGTATTACCGGGAGATCAGGAAAAAGCTTGAGATGTCGACGTACACGAATTATCACTTATTTAAAAACTGTATTCATCGTCGGGGTCAACTAACCTTAATTGCTGAAATTAAAAAGGGTTCGCCTTCCAAAGGAATTATCCGGGAAGATTTTGATGTTTTACAAATTGCCGAAATATATAAAAAACATAATGCCGCAGCTATATCTGTTTTAACGGAGGATAAATATTTCTTAGGAAGGATAGGTTATTTAAAGGCAGTCAGTGATAAGCTGCGCCTGCCTACTTTAATGAAAGATTTTTTCATCGACGAGGATCAGATTTTTGAGGCCATGGTCTACGGCGCCAGCGCTATATTGCTCATTGTGGCGATTTTGACAGATGATGAGATTAAAAAAATGATGGCTACGGCGCATTCCCTCAATTTGGATTGTTTAGTGGAAGTACATACGCAAGAGGAGTTGGACCGCGCGTTAAATTTGGACGCGAAAATTATCGGAATTAATAATCGGAATTTGCATACATTTGAAATCTCGATGGACACTTGCCGTACATTAATCCCCAAAATACCGTCGGAGAAAACGATCGTGGCGGAAAGCGGGATTAAAACGAACGCGGATATTCAAGAATTAAAATCATTAGGCGCTAACGCCGTTTTGATCGGAGAAACATTCATGCGCGAAACAGACATCGGCGCTAAAATTGATGAAGTGATGGGGGCAATAAAATGACTCGAGTGAAGATATGCGGTATTACTGAAGAGGAAGATGCTTTAAAGGCAGCCTACTATGGCGCTGTCGCCGTCGGGTTTATTTTCTATAAAAAGAGCCCGCGATACATAAGCCCGAGCCGTGCACGTAAAATCATCGAGGCATTACCACCGTTTATCGCTCCCGTCGGTGTTTTCGTCGATTTAAATGAAAACGCGGTTCGAGATATTTGTAAATTTACGCGTATCAGAACCGTTCAATTTCATGGGGATGAAAAACCTGTGTACTGCAAAAGGTTTGCCGACTACAAAATCATTAAAGCGTTTCGGGTGAATGATGTGTTTGACTTCAACTCCATTGAGAAATATAAAGTGGATGCTTATCTATTCGATACCTATCAAGAAAATGTTATCGGAGGTACGGGTAAAACATTCAACTGGAATTTACTCAAAGGCAAAAAATTTAAAAAGCCTATTATTTTATCTGGCGGGCTAACCGCTGATAATGTCAGTTCAGGTATCAAAGAAATTGAGCCTTTTGCGGTAGACGTGTCCAGCAGCCTTGAAAAATCTCCCGGCCTGAAAGATCCCGCCAAGATACGTCAATTCATGGCCAATGTCCGACAAACCAATCCCACCCTTGATGTGGGAGTATAGTAAAATCCCACTTGTTACACTTCCCACCTTATGGTATATTTGAAGCAGAAAAGGGAGGCGGAAACTATGTTGGAAAAAAACATTGTCAAAGATCATCATTTTGAAGAAATAACTGAAGTGAAAATAGATTCAAAGAATCGTATTACAATCGGAAAGAATTCGAAACTGGGCAAAGTGAATAGTTATAAAATGTACGGTAATGCTATAGGACAGATTATTCTAGATCCGCAGGTATCCATACCCGCCCATGAGCAATGGATTTTTAAGAACAAAAAAGCCGCTAAAATGTTGCAAGCCGGACTTGAGGATGCCCGAAAGGGAAATCTGTTGAACGCTCCGGAAGATTTTTCAAAATACGTCGACGATTAATATGTTCAAACTGAAATTTACTAAAGCAGCTGGAAATCATCTGTCTGAAATTGAACAAAGCCCTTCGAAGAACAAACTATGCGGCCAAGTGAAAAAATCGCTCGGTTATCTTCAAAACAATCCGAAACACCCGTCGTTAAATACACACTCCTATAGCGCAATCGAGAATCCATATGATTCTAAGGAAAAAGTTTTTGAAGCTTATGCCCAGAATAAAACTCCCAGTGCCTACCGCATTTTTTGGTGTTATGGCCCGGGTAAAGAAAATATCACAATAATCGCAATAACACCCCATCCATAAACCAGCCTTTTTGTCCCAAATAAATTGGTTTTTTCCAAATTCATCGTATATACTTCACACAGAAATTAAATATTAATACTATATATATGACTAATCATTCTTCTAAGCGCACACTTCCCTGGCCATCCAAAATAGTAATCTATTTTACTCTTCTGACATTCTTTTCCAGTAATCTTATACTTCCGCAAACCCTTCAAGCACAAACTCTTCCGACAATTCTGAATTTGCCTGCTCCCGGAGTGATGGTCACTCCCACCGCAAGCTTTATTCCTGCTGTTATTAAAGGTATCAAGATTTTTCCGGATAATCCGCTTAGATTTGACTTCATTATTGATACTGGCAATACCCAATTGGACGATGAGGCTTTTAAGGCTGAATCATCCAAATTGATTAGATATTTCATGGCTTCATTAACTGTTCCGGAAAATGAGTTATGGGTTAATTTGTCACCTTATGAAAAGGATAGGATTATTCCAAAGAAGTTTGGTGAAACAGAAATGGGCCGCGACTTATTGGCTCAAGATTATGTCTTGAAACAATTGACGGCATCGATGATTTATCCTGAGAAGGAATTAGGCAGTGAGTTTTGGAAACGGATTTATGCCAAGGCCCACGAGCAGTATGGCGCAACCGAAATCCCGGTTAATACATTTAACAAAGTGTGGATTATACCGGAAAAAGCTGTTGTTTATGAAAGCGGGGATGTTGCTTTTGTTGTGGAAAGTCATTTGAAAGTTATGTTGGAAGGCGATTATTTAGCGCTTCAGAAAAATATGAATAATGAGTCGATCGGAACCGACCAGCTCGCTGACGATCAAACACAAGGACTAAGTGATGCCTCGTCGGAGATTATCCGCGACATTATCCTTCCGGAAATCGAAAGAGAAGTTAATGACGGAAAAAATTTTGCTTTGCTAAGACAAGTATATAACTCATTGATTTTGGCCACCTGGTTTAAACGCAATCTCAAAGAGAGTTTATTAGGAAAAGTTTATGTTGAGCAAAACAAAGTCAGTGGCGTAGACATCGACGACAAACAGACGAGTCAAAAAATTTATGAGCAGTATCTTGAAGCGTTTAAGGTCGGTGTTTATAACTATGTGAAAGAGGAATACAATCCCGTGTCGCAGGAAATGATCCCGAGAAAATATTTTTCGGGTGGTATGGGATTTGACGGTAAAAAGATAGATAAGGCTATGCTGGTCGAGAAAAAAAATGCCAATGAAATACTGATGGGAATAAAGAAAACGGGTTTACAGAAAACGGTTTCGGTTGGATTAAAGGGGATTAATAACGGGACAGCTGGACGAGATATCCGTCTTAAGAGCGAAGGATCAGAAATAGATTCAGCCATGTTATCTGAGGCGGAATCTGTGGATTTAGCCGAATACATTAATTATCGAAACCTTTTCAATGCGGAACAGGAACCACTTAAGGAAAATGATGTTAAAGAATTCGTCACGCAATTGAAGAAATTTAAAGAAGTGGTTCAAGAAAATTCTTCCGGACTAGCCAAGACCGATGATTTAATCACCCGTCAGGCGCCGATCGAACAATCCATTCTGGAATTAGTCTCTAATGCTTCTGATGCGATAACCGGAAGATCCTCGCCGATTGGACGGTTTGGCGTTGGTGCTATGCAAATGTTGGCATTTGTTTTAGACGAAAATAATCCTGTTTTAGAACAGGGCGCGCATATCGTTGTCGATACACACACGGCGGAAGGAACTAGCCGACGGGTCACTTTTTTTAAGGGCACCGACGGGAGAATTAAATTCAACATTCAGAACAGCGATAGGAAAAAGACCGGAACAATGGTCAGCATTAAGTTTCCCCAAAATATTGAACCAAAAATGCGCGGATTGTTGCAGCAATTTTTGGAAGGACGGTTGAACTTATTTACCAAAATGAAAATTAATCTTAACGGAAAAATGATTAATCCCCTGGATGACTATATTTATCTTAACGGAGACAAGGTTCAGTATGATCATCCGGATAAGAATATTAACGTCACTATGACAGATGATGAAATTGTCGTCGAAGATACCGGAAGCGGCATGAGTGATGACGTTATCCTCAATAAATATCTTATTCCCCGCTTAGGCGAAAATGATGCCAGAAAAGTACAAACCCAAGAAGATATTGAACGCGATGTCCACATTTTTTATAAAGGTCCGCAACAACCCGATGAAAAAGCGACTACACGAATTGTATTTCAGGTAGCCGGGATCAATATTCAGTCGTCGGAAATTGAAGGGTATGGACTGCCCAAAGAAATGATTATACAATTGCCGTCTTCCACGCAATTGACCGTTTCACGAGATAAAATTGAAATCAATAAGTCGACACATACAGCGATTCGGGTTATGGCCAAAAAAATTGTCGAAAGAAACCCTATCCATCAAATTGAATTGATGAACGGGTTTATGAGCGCCGTGAAACTGTTGGATGAACTTAACACCCGTGTCGATGCCTCGCCTCCTTTGCTGGATTCGGCAAAAGAAATATTTATCCCGTTTGTTATGGAGAAGCAGGTAAAGCAAAGTGGATTATTGATTTTGCCGAATGAACCATTATACAGAGAACTGGATGTGCCTCAGGATACTTTGTTTTTGGATAAAGATATCACTTACAAAATCTCTCCCGATCAGATTCTCGGTTCTGAAAATGTTACACATGACTTTCGAGAAGGCAGGTTGAAGAAAGTTTTTATTGTTCCGTTTAAAGAGGGATCGAAGGACGCCTATATTGAGTCGGGTCCGTATCTTTTGCTAGATAAAAAACTTTATGAAAAATTAAAAGATTATCCAATGTTGCCGAATTTATTGTTGAATTTTTATCCTGGTTATGGACGACGAGCGCCGCCTAAAGGCTGGTTTTTATCAGCCGGCGAGATCGAAGAAAAAAGACAAAAAGAATTACCCATCCTGCCCATATTAGAAGAATTCACCACACTCAAAAATGTCCTTTCCGAGCCGCAAACAGAATGGTTACAGGATTACATGAGGGCGAAAAGTCCCAAAAAAATCTTATCCGAAAGTCAATTGGAACAGATGATGAAGATTATTGCCGAAATAGATACGAATGATTTACGAAAGGTTGGGGAAAGGTTTAGGAAGCTGAATAAGGACGATAAAGACTGGGCCATACTAGCAGATTCACATGGAGGTTCCTCGTTTGCAAGTCGCTCCATTCAAACTAATTCTAGTATTGAAGCCTCAGAAGAAAACCTAAAAATGCTGTTTCAAAAAATGAATCAATTTATTGAAAGCGTTCCGGAGTACATACGGGATCAAATTGAATGGAAAGATATCCTTCCGATGAAAGGCAATGACGCCAAGGATTTTGAACAACTCTTAGGGAATCCAAGTCAAATATTGATGGCCGATGAAGGTTTTATGAATTTACATGAAGATTTCTTTCTTAATCAGGATCATCCACAACGAATGAAACGCTATTTAAAAAATCTTTTGATCAGCGGTTATTTAATGAATGGAAAAGATCAAACGACCGTTCATAAAATCATTTCTCAATTGGACGCAAAGGGTTTGGAAAAAGTCGACGCTGAAGTGATTACGTATGTTACCGAGGTATTCAAAGACCGAAACATGGAAGATTTTGAAAAGGCCTTTCAGGGAATTAATGAAGCCTTGCCGTTTATATTCGGAGACGTCATAAAGATGGTGATCATGAAATGGCTGCGGATTTATAAGAGTGATCCAAAGGCCACGACCGAAACATTTTTTGAATTAATGTCTCAGTCTTATACTCGAGAAGAAACAGAAAATTTACAAGATTTGGGTGTGAATTTAGATCGTGATATTGAGGGGTATGCAACAGCTATAACTCCGGATGGAAAGTATATAATGACAAAAACTGACGATAACGATAAAGAAGTAAAGGTGTGGGATATGAAAACCGGAGAACTTAAACATACGTGGAAAGATTTTGAACACCAAATAACCAGTATTGTTTCAAGTTCTAACAGCAAATATGTTGTGGTGGCTGGTTATGGAAATATACCGCAAATATTCGATGTTGAGAGCGGATTACCTGGATGGTCTTTAGGTCCTGCGCATACAGATGATGTGAATCATGTGGCTATTAGTCCTGACAGCCGGTATGTGATCACGGTTAGTGATGATCAAACAGCAATCATATGGGATGTTGAGAAACGAGAAAAGAAATTGTTGAGCGGTCCTTCAGGTCATACGAATTGGGTGACTATGTCTGTCGTCAGTCCAGATAGTAAATATGTGATCACGGGTAGCCAAGATAAAACGGCAAAAATATGGGATATAGAGAAAGGAATATTCAGAGGGACCTTGAACCATGGGGAAAAAGTATCAGATGTGTTTTTAAGTCCAGATAGTAAGTATGTGGTTACGGTGAGCGCTGATCATATGACAAAGGTGTGGGATATCGTAAGCAGAGAACTGAAGTTGACGTTTGATTCCTATGAGGGTTTTACGGAGAGTGAAGTGTTCACGCCTGATGGGAAGCACATGATTACCTATGACGTGGATAAAAATCGAGTGGAGGTATGGAATATTGAGAAGGGAGCGGTCACGGGGAACCAAATCGGGTCGGAAGGTGAAGTCGGGCTTAATGTAAGGTCCGGTATTCTCATTGATAACACACATATCATTTTAACTGAAGGCAATAATACTCCCGAAATAGTAGATTTTGAGACGGGGGTAACCATAGAAATGAAAGGTCACACGGCGGCGGTGAATGAGATAGCGGTCACACTAGATAAGAAATATATAATTACGGCCAGTTTAGATAATACGGTAAAAATGTGGGACAGCCGGACCGGTGAATTAAAATGGACGAACAATGTCGACAAGGTGACCGAATTCGTCTTAAGCCCCAAAGGGACATATGTGGCTACTATTAGTAAGGACAAGACAGTCAATATATGGGATATCCAAAGCGGTACGCTCAAACGTACCATTAATATTACAGAAGATGAGAGAAATGTGTTTTTCAGCGTGGATGAAAAACAAATCATCACGTCCGATGGCCAATCCAGAAAAACACGGATTTGGGATCTCGACGCTGAGGCCAGGGAAGAAATGAAAAATTTTAACGTTAATTTTAGGTATGATATTAAAGGAAGTTTTGCTAAGCCTACACCGGACGGAAAATATTTGGCTGTCTTCAATAGGGACGAGATAAACTTTTGGAATATAAAGACCGGAACAATAGAAAAGACGCTGCCTTATGCAGGCGATGGGGACTCCAGTATCAACATAGTTTTTAGTGATGACGGGAAATATGTCGATATTACCCATGGCGCTGGAAGAGGTCAAGATATGAGGTCCACATATAATGTGGATACCGGAGAATTTAAGAGTGCAGAATTCGGACTTTTTAGTAAGCTCGCCTTGGGTGTCAAATCGTATATACCAATGCCATATGGGACACGGCTGAGCCAGGATGGACGATATGTATTTAGCTCCGATGTTAAGGATAACGTGCTTAACCTATATATGGTCAGAAATGCTACGGAACGTAATTGGGTTGGATTTCAAAATTACAACAATAAAATCCATAGTTTGGTTGTGACGGCTGATGGTCAAGAAGCAATTATACATTCTGAGAATTCGAAAGGTGACCATATCATTGAGGTTTGGGATGCGCGAACGGGAATGCCGAAGCGCGACAATCATGTAGTGGGTAAAATAAATAATATGGTTATGAGCCCGGATGAGAAAACTTTGATGATCAGCGTCGGGAATGAATTAAGGATATTAGATATTTATACTTTTGAGGTGATACGTACACTGAAGGATGATGACAATAAAGGAAGTTTACTCGAATTTAACGAGGCGGTTTTTACCCCGGATGGGAAGAAAGTCATTGCCGGAAGTGACGATGATACAGTTAAAATATGGGATTTTAAAAGCGGAAAATTATTGGAGACTCTGAAAGGTCACAAAGGTCAAGTAAAGAGAGTGTCTGTCAGCGCGGATGGAAAACATATATTCTCGACGAGCAATGAGGACACAAAGATATGGAATATCGAAACTGGAACGAAAGAGCAGCCAAAAGATTTTAACGTAAAATTTGCCCGTGAAATCAAGTCTGCTTTTGAAGCAATCTCGCCGGATGGGAAACACTTAATTGGAATCAATAAAATAGATGGTCAATATGGTTTAGAAATGCATGACATGAATACGGGGGATTTAAAATTCAGAGTAACTGACGGGTATGAAGATTATGATGGTGACATTATAGATTTTGGTTTTGCTCCGGACGGAAAATATTTTTTTACATTAAGACAAGTCGACGACAGTAAAGATAGCTTCACTAAAATAGCGCGTCGGTCTCTCGAAACGGGAAAACGAGATTCAGGAACGGATATAAGGGGAAAAAAAGCCTTGATGAGTTCAGATGGAAGATATTTAATTTACGTTTTAATCGATAATAAATTAACAATAGATGATCGCGAATCAGGCGAATTAAAAGAAATAGAGTTTCCTGGTATATCTATGAATGATGTAGAAATCAGCCTAGATGGAAAGCATGTGCTTGTAAAAGATGATAAAAATAAAATTCATATATTAAGAATGCTGGACGGTGCTTCCATAAAAACTATGGAATGGTATGAGGGGAATAATTTTAAGAATAGAGTAGACTGGGTATCGATTGTTCCAAATGGAGTAGATGTACTCACTATTGATGCCAATCATAAAATTGAAGTTCGGAACATAAAGACGGATGAATTAAAATTATCTGAGGTGCAGCATGGTCCAACTGTTACTGATTCATATGTCCGCAATAATGGCCAATATTTGATTGTTCATGGCGACGATGGAACAATAAAAATAAGGGACATGCGCACAAAAGAGTTAAATTCCGCCGTTTTGAAAAAAGAAAAAGAAGACTCCTATCATGATTTTGTCATTAGCGCAAATGGACAATATATCGCCGCGAAGGATCTTTTTTTTGGTGGTAAGAAAGCGGAAAGAATTAAAATATGGGATGCAATCACAGGCCAGTTATTGCAGACAGTAGATACAGACCAGATACCAATGGCCTTCAGTCCAGATGGAAAAAAATTGATCACATACAATAACACGATAGGGGAAAAGGCGAGTACAAAGGTTTGGGATATTGAAGGCAAGCCAAAAGATAAACCAAAAGATTCTAACGTGAGTTTTGGTCATGAAGTTACCGGTGAATATAGTAAAATTACGCCCGACGGAAAATCGGTCATCACCGCGGAAAAGTTTTTTGAAGGTGGAGAAGGTTATACGGTACACATTTGGGACGCAAAGACAGGCCAACTCAAGAAAACTTTGGAACAAAATTTTGGTTCTAAGAAAATTGAAGACGTATCGCAATTAGTCGTCACTCCGGACGGAAAATATGTGAGAATTCTTGATCAAGGCAGTCGCGTGTGGTCATGGGATCTAAATACGTCCGAATTTAAAAGTGTCTATCCGCCTGGGGTAAAAAAAGAAATTAGTTTGGACGGAAGATATGTGGTTGAAAAAGGATCAGGCAATACATTTATAATATACGACTATGAGAATGGATTGGCCATACATCCGTTGGGCGGTCCAGAAAATCGTCAAATAGAAAAATGGAAAATAAGTCAGGATGGAAAACACGTTGTTACGGTTAATACAGATGAGACTATGGATGTATGGGATATAGAAACCGGTCTGTATGAAAGAACGCTGAGTCAAGGTCATACCGAAGTGGATAAGATATTCTTTAGCCCAGATGGGAAAAATGTGATTTTGGTTTTTGAAGACGGCGGGATTTCATTCGACGAACCTCTTAGCGGGCACTCAATGCATATTAGGAATGACGTAAACACATTGACAAGTGTAGAAGTCAGCACTGACTGGAAATATATGCTGGTAAGCCATCTTGACGGCAAAGTCAATAAATGGGATATCGAAACGAAAACAGTCATCAAAACATTCGAGCAAGATGCGAGGGCGAATGCTATTTTGGATGCAAAATTCAGTCCCGATGGGAAATATGTGATTTCCGGAAGCATTAATGGTTTCATCTTGGTATGGGATGCCGAGAGTGGGGACTTATTAGAGGTTCTGCCAGGGCACACGTCTAAGGTTCTCCAAGTATCTATCAGCGCAGATCAGAAGCATATAGTGAGTAATAGCGCTAACGAAACAATCATTTGGGATTTCACGCCTAAGCAGGAAGGTTCAAAAGGAAAGACAGGAATTAAAATTCCCGACGGACCGACAGGGTCTTATTATGACAGCGAAAATGTCGTGAATTCTTTTAAGCTTACCGGCATAGAATACGACGGTAAACCTGTTTTTGCGACTTCAGCAAACGGTAAAGTAGCTTTTCTCACGATGAATCGATTCACGGGGGAGAACGAAGTACTAGCTTTTAAGAATAATACGGGCAATATAAAATCGATTGAGTATGTTGGTCTATCGGAAGAGGGAGATAGTCACTTGTTCATTGGTGCAGATACAGATGGCACAATACTGCAGTTAAAATTAAATTTACAGGATAAGCAAATAGATCAGAGATTGGTAGCAAGGGATAAAGAATTACTTGAGGATTTACGAAATGCATTGGGGGAATATCGACGGGGCACGGCGAGTTTACCTTTAAAAGATGTATCAATTAAATCGACGGGACTAATCAAGAATGGGAAAAAGATCTTCTTGTTAACTGCTAAAAATTCGGCAGTAGAAGGCACAAAAAGTTTTGTTGACCTGGTGACTTTTGATGAAAAAAATGGTTTGGAAAAATTTATGGATTTATCAGGCTTTGCTAAGCCAATTTCCATCGTGAGCGATTTAGAAAAGCCATTGGTAATTGCAGGCGGCTACGCTTTTTATACAATAGATCTAGACAATAAAGAGTTGAAACCTATAAATTCGCTTAAGTTTAAGGACAGTCGTGAGATCCGGATAGATAATAATGTGCAGTATCATTTTACGAAGGTAGTTCATTCTGATGAACAGGGAAACATTATTATCGCCGCGGTCGAAACGTCCTATGAGTTGGCGCGTGGCGTCGGGAATCTGGCTTTATTTAGCTTAAATATATATACAAAAGAGTTGAACCAATTAATGGAACATATTTTGTATGGACCGATTGAGGATATGCAGGTGTTAGAAAAAGGCGAAGAACCTATAATTGCTCTCACGAACTCAAGTACTATTTCTGCGAAACCTTTGAGCATAGAAAAGATAGATTTGAAAAACGAGTCTGTTACTCTTATTAAAAATTATGGGGAAGAAGTATTTGGAAAAGATCATGCTCCTTCGGCGATACATTATGATCCAAAGTCGCAAATACTGGCGGTTTCGACGCAAAAATCAATAGAATCCTTGCGAGATTTAAAAAGTATAAAAATAAAGAATGAAATCGAAGAAATTGAAGTTGATGAAGAGTCAGGTATCGTAGTAGATGAACCCATGATGAGCGCGGAAGGTTCCCCACGTTCAATATTTTTCTTCGATTTCAAAGGGGAAGAAGAGGTTAGCGACGATCAAGACGAAACTTCTTTAGCGCGAATTCGTACAGGTTGGGAAGCCTTGCAAGCAAAGGATGATTTAGACGGGTTATCATCTTTGGCTAGAACCATTGCCCGATTCTTAAAAGAGAAAGAAGTGGCTTTAATTCAAGAAGAAAAACCCGACGGAAGAAATGCTGAGTGGCAAACAACGGATGAATTAAAAGAGCCGGTTTCATTGGCTCTATTGAATTATTTATACGAACGATTGTCTTCACAAATTAAGGCAAATCCAGATATAACGTTTCAGGAATTATTGCCGATGATTGATCAATTCAGAGGAAAAAATTTAACGAATTATACCAAGATTATTCGTTCCGCGATCGAAGGCCAGGATAAAACGCAAAGAGCGTGGGTCCGCGAAATTGGTATTCAAAATCCGCGTGATGCCACCCGTCGAGCGAGAGAAGAAGGGTCGCTACCTCTTGAAGACGGAGAAATACAATTGCGCAACTTTACCGACGGAGAAAACTGGGTATTTTCTGTGCGTGACAATGGAACAGGAATGAATTTGTCCGATTTGATCCGTTTTCTTTTTCCACTGGATCAATCCTCCAAAGATTCGAAACTGGATACGGGAAATTTAGGGCAAGGATTTTATACATTATTTGCTGATTTTGACGGTGCTTTTATCCGTACATCGACGGGGGATGGAATAATTCATGAACTGGAGATTGTTCGCGACGACGCACAAGGGCCGGTGATTGAAAAATGGAATATATTAAAAGGTGATTTTAATGGAACAGAGATGCGCCGGGAGAAGAAAATAGAAAATAGCGATCCGCAGTTAGAAAGTTTATTCATTCAAGAAGCGTTGACGCGATTTGCCGGAGCTATTCAGTCACCAGAATCTAAAAAGGAAAAAGGATTAGAGTCGGATATACGGGACGTTAAGATTCTATATAACGGAGAAACTTTTAGAGAAGATATTGATACGGTTGAGCATTCATCGTTAGGAGATAATGGCGGTGATATTTCTGTAGGACGCGCGGATAAAAAGTATAAAAAAAGAGTCATTCAAGATGGAATTTTCATCAAAGATCCGGACGCAAAAGAATTAAAGTTTATACCAAAATGGCTGCAGGCCGCTTATGAGCGCTTCGGCGGACTGCATATTAATTTACCTCGCGACATTCTCCTGAATATACCCAGAACGGGTTATTCTCAAGAACATAAATTTCTTCATCGCCTTCAGGTGGCTGTTTTACATAATGTGATGAAATCTCTACTCAAAGATTATACCGACCGCGGGGCCAAGATTCCGGGTATGCCTCAGGGATATATATATGATGAAAATGCTGATGACAAGAAAGAAGCCCAAGAAATTGCTCGTTTAATGCAGGATGGAAAATATGATGAAATCTCAGCTGAGATGTTAAACCCTTATCTCAAGAACCCAAAAGATTTCTTTGAACTTTTAACCCATCTTGTTTTTACCTCTAAGGCTTATAACGGACCTATGACATTAAATGAAATTCGAGAGCGGTTTATGAAACAAAGCGGGATGCGGGAAAGAAGGACAGGATTTCTAAACGATGCCATTAAGAATACCAAATTTAATAATGATTTTACACCGAAGGGGGAATTTGCCGAGGATCTTCGAGACGCGGTAGGCCTAGATATAATGACGGCGCTTTCGGGTGGGGAAATAGGCGGAATAATGGATATTTTGGTTAAAGGACAAATGGCGCCAGAAACTCCGCCTGAAGAAATATGGAAACGGTTACCGCCGGAGGCAAAAACATTATTTGATTATTTAAGTATTCGATTAATCCGTCCGATCGTCGGGGATGCTGTCCCGAGTTTTGGTTATTATCACAAGCACGACGGAATAAGCGCTTTTGCCCGAGGAGAATCGATTATGTGGAATTTGGCCTACAATGAAAAAACGGCCAAAATGTTGGTGGAATTATCTCAGGATAAAGAACGGTTAAAAGAGGAATTGCAAAAAGGGGAAGAAGGCGCATTATGGAAATTGATTGAAACTTTGGTGCATGAATCTCAACACTTGCCGATGTTTGAACAGCCAGGCGATCATACACATCATGGTAACGAGGCAATTGAAGGCCTTGATAAAAAAGAGAATAATATGTTTGGGGCTAGAATGGAAGAAGCCATCAAAAAAATTCTGAACGATTTGGATAATGATGTGATCAGCGAGTTTTCCCGCTCGTCAGAGTACATGAAAGATTATATAGAGAAGAATAAACGAGGCTCAACTCATTTGGATTCAGCTATGTTGTCGTCGGAGAATAAGTCAGATAAAGCCATGCTCGTGGATTCTCCAGAAATTAAGAAAGTGAAGCAATTTTTTGAAACATTAATTTCAAGACGGGAAGCTGTCCGGGATGCGATACTCGTCGCGGGAAAAGATAGTAAAAAATCTTTACAGGATAATTTAACAAAAATATTTACTTCACATAAGTTTAAGAATCATCAAGAATTCTCAAAAGTTCTGGGTGATGATGGAGATTCTACGGAGGATGCTGTCGAGTTCCTTATACAGATGGGAAGCGATATTGATATGAATTATGACGGCGTTACACGTTACATGAATATTTTGATTAAAGAAATAGGAGGCAAGGAAGTTGATAAAAAGCGTTTGGTCGAGTCCGTATTAGATGCTTATATTTTTTACCAATTATTCCGGCTGGAACTTTACTTTAATCGGGCGGATGAAAATAAGATCTTCACAGAACAAACTCGTTTGGCTCTGAAAAATCTTAATAAGGATTTCTCCCAACGGCCAAAAGGCTGGTTTTTTACAAATATTCCGCCGCTAGCCTTGTATGAGAGTCGGGTTGTCAAAGATGAGAAAGCGTTGGTTGAACGTCAATTAACCGCGGTGAGTATTGAAGGGGTAACAGTCCCTAAAGAATTTCAAAAAAGGATCAAGTTGATTTTAAAAAGAGCTCCCCGCCTGGGAGGGCATGTGAAGGCCCGCCGATATTCCCAAAATAATCAAATAATTTCCTATGGCCGTGATTCGGAGATCTTTATGAACGATACAGTGGATTATACATTGTTGATGATTTATTTGGTCCAGTTACTTAAAGCCTATATGGCTCCAGCTGAATTGCTCGGAAATGAAATTAAAAGGGATGATTTAGTATACGCTATTTATTCGGCGTTATCATCGGATCCGAAAGTTTTATTAGATTTTAAGAAGATGGGGTATCGCGATGACTATGACTATGGCGAAGGGCCTGCGTTTCCAAGTTTAATGGGTGAAGTATTTAAAAAATATGAAGATCTTTTGAAAACATTGGCGCAGTCCTTATGGCCGGACTTTGAAGAAAGTTTGGTTATTAAAGAGAAAGTGAAAAAAGGCGGGTCTTTGGGATCCCCCGCGGTTTTCGGATCTGATTTGGTTGCGGCTGCCATTCTTTATAATTTGAGAAATCCGGATGACCCTTTGAGTGAAGAATGGTTTACTGATTTTTATTCTCCGTCAGGAATGGGTGAAAAAAAGGAGAAGTTTGCCAAAGCAGTGGCGACCATCATGGGAGAACCGGTTGAAGCACAGCTAAACCGAGCTAAGTTAGCGCATCAAGACCTGCGGGAAGCGCTGAATAAATTGGATGAAAAATCCGAAGGACAGCCTGCTGATTTAGCTATGTTGTCGAACAGCGACGAGAATTATGGAATTACAGCGGAAGAATTTACGATGCATTTACAACACATAATACTAAACTCTTGGGACTATCTTCCTAAAGAAACGCAGGAAATAATGTCAAACTTTGGAACGGTGGAATATTGGAAAAATTTTGCAGAAAGAGGTGGGGAAAATAATTCTGGTCTATTTATGTATGCTTTGCCTGCTGTGAAGGAATTGATTGTTGATCAAGTGAGCTTAGAGACGGTAGGAAATCAATTAGTCGAGCTTGCAAAGGCAGCTCCGGGAGGTGAGGCTTTTTACATATTTAAGGATGGACTTCTTCCGATGAAGAAATCATTTGGAGAGGAATTTAATGATTATTGGCCGGAATTAGCAGAACTGGGAGCCGCCGCTGGGGGACACTATGCAGAGGAATTATTTAGTATTGGTTTTCCTCACATGAAGCAATTGTACGGCGAGAAATTTAATGACTACTGGCCAGAATTAGTTAAGCTTGGACGGGCAACCGGCAAGAATGCCTACACGTTATTCATGTATAGTCTTCCTGAAGTGGAAGAATTGATTACGGATAAAGAAAGTTTAATAAGGGTAGGAAATCAACTAGTTGAGCTTATAAACGCAGCTGGAGAAAATGCGTATACTTTATTTATTGACGGTTTTCCTAGTTTGAAGCAATTATTCGCTGAGAAATTTTATGACTACTGGCCAGAATTAGCAGAACTTGGAAAAGCTTCCGGCAAGAATGCCAATACTTTATTTAAGGATGGTTTTCCTCAGGTGAAGGAATGGATTACAGATAAAGAAAGTTTAAAAAGTACTGGAAGTCAATTAGCTGAACTCGCAAATACAGCTGGAGAAAATGCTAAAGATTTATTTAGTCAAGATTTTCGCAATATGAAGGAATTGATCACCGATCAAGAAAGTTTACAGACCGTTGGAAATCAGTTAATCGAATTAAGAAAAGCAACCGGAAAGAATGCTCAAAGTTTCTTTTCACTTTTAGAAAATCTTAAGCGAAGCGCTGAAGAAAACTTTACCAAAGATTTTAAATATGTTTGGCACCCGGTATTACTTAGATTGGCGAGATCCGTTAATGAATATAATGGTGAACGAGTATTTGAATTAATTTTTTCTAAATTCCATCTGCAATCGATACCCCATGGAAATCACGCCAAACATCTTAATTTTTATGCTGAATTGTTGGAAGAAAATCGGCGATTAGGTTATCAAATTATAGAAGGCCTTAAGGAAAGTTTAAAAGCCGGGAAGGTCAGCGTAGAGCTAACAGACGAAGAACAAGAAACAATCAAAACATTTGTTCAAAAAACCAATGGTATGAATCCCGCTTTTTACAGTGTGTATTTAGAGAAAGGTGATGAAGGACTTGAAGAAGTGAGAATCATTGCTGAAAAAGCTTTGAGGGATGAATTATCACCGGAAGACATTCGCGCATATCAAGCAGAAATGATAAGCCAAGGACTTGAAGGTAAAGAAATAGCTTTGGCTGCCGTGGCCATGGTCATTCCAATGAGCGGAGCTTCCTTTGTTAAACGCGGAGAAATCATGGGCCTTTTTGATAAGTATTTAGAAGTTGGCGATCGACGATCAGATATTCCAGAAACGTTACAAAATTTTATTCATGTTGGAAAAGAATATCAACAAGTTAATTATGAAATAAAACCAGGGGAAGTGCTTGATCAAGAAGGACGCGTTGGAGAACTTTTAAATAAGTTAAGGTATCCAAATAGTGGAAAGAGTGCGCAAGAAATTCAAACGATCAAAGAAGTGTCTAAAAAAGATTTTGTCAAAACGTTAAAAGTGTACTTAGCTGACCGTAAGAATTTGGGCAAGAAAGAAAAAGCCATCGATCGATTTTATGGATACGTCAGACACAATGATTTATTAAAAGAAAAGGTTGACGCTATACAAGGATTGGATTATGTGAATTTAGAGAATTTAGGAGCATTATTCTCCGATAAAGACCAGTTAAGAGTTTTATTGACGGAAGTATTAGATAAAGATATTGAGGAAATTTTATTGAGTCAGCATGGAGATAGAGAAATACCTATTGATCAAGTAGCGGGTCTTATCAAGCAATTGGATCGGATTTGGAAGAATACGGAAACAAGTGAAGCAAATAAAGTCTTGGCATTAGGCAGCATATTAAAAGTTTACAAAAAGAGTGACCTGGAAAGCAAGTTGATCGTTCAATTAAATAGTGAATTAAAAGAAGTTGTGCAGGGACTTGTCGCTGGAGAATTAACTGCCCAAGTATCCAAGAAACAAATCGGAGATGAATTATTCAATCCAATCGTAAATTTAATCGAGACAGAAAAAGGCAAATATGATTCTCGAGAATCGGGTGAAGCTATTGAATTAGAATATCGAGTGGTTAAAGGCGCAGCGCATGGATTATGGGGGCTTTGTGCGGGTGTATGTATTGCCACCGATGTGGAATTGTGGAAGAAAAAATCATTCTCTTTACTGAGCATGGTGGATAAAACAAGAGGTCAAGTTGTCGGTTATATACATCTTTATGAAGCGGAAGAAAATGGTGAAAAAGTATTAACTATTCCCGGAATAGAACCATCGGCCGAATTGTTAGGGGAAGTCAAAGCTAGAGATCTATATCCGGATATGATTGAAGCCATCCAAGCGGTTGCTATTCAAGGCGGATATGAAAATATCTATTTACCTGTGAGTGAGTATATTTTGAGTAATCGAAGCGATATACAAAAATTAGCTAAGAAGGCGGGTTATGAAAAGAAAATATTGGATGAAGAAATTGAGTGGAATACCAAACCAAGTGCGTATCCATTTAAGGAAGTGTATGTGATTCCGATGGAAACAGCGACGGATTCAGCCATTTTGTCGAGCGCTAAGGCAAAGGGAGGAATTACGCCGGAAGAGTATGCGGCCAGCATACAACAAAATGTAGGTAGGATCACGCCGCTTTGGGAAGATCTGCCTGAAGAGAGTCGTAAAATATTATTGACCACTGGAACTTTGAAGGAATGGAAGGATCTTGTAGAAACATCTGAGGAGTATGGAGACGAATTACTTATATATGCTCTTCCTCTTGTCAAAGAAGCCTTGGGAGAAAAGTTTGAGGAATATTGGCCGGAATTGGTTGAACTCGGAAAAACTTCCGGAAGCAGCGCGTTCGTTTTAATTGGATACGGTATTCCTCTAACGAAGAAAGCCTTTGGAGAAAAGTTTGATGATTATTGGCCGGAATTGGTTGAACTCGGAAAAGTATCTGGTGAGGACGGGAGGCTACTATTCCAGTTTGTTTTTCCTCGTGCCAAAGAAGCCTTAGGAGAAAGGTTTGATGATTATTGGCCGGAATTCATTAGAATTGTGAAAGCGTCTGGGGAGAATGCTGGACCATTGCTTTATCATAGTCTTCCCGTTTTAGATGATTGGATGACTGATCCAGAAAAGTTGAAGATAATAGGAAATCAATTAGTTGAACTTAATGAGACGGCCGGCTATAAGGCTGAAGATTTATTTAGAGATGGTCTCCCTGGTGCGAAAGAAACCTTAGGAGAAAAATTTAATGAGTATTGGCCGGACTTGGTAGAACTTGGTAAAGCAGTTGGGATTAACGCTCCTCATTTATTTAAGAATGGTCTTAGGGTAACGAAGAAAGAATTGGGAGAAAAGTTCGATGAATATTGGCCGGACTTGGTAAAACTTGGCAAAGCGGCTGGGGCAGCTGGGGAGAATTCTGATAATTTATTTTATGGAGGTCTCGGTTTTGCGAAGGAATCCTTGGGAGAAAAGTTTAATGATTATTGGCCGAAATTGGTTGAAATTGGCAAGGCAGTCAGGCTGAATACGGGTTTCTTATTTCGAGTTTTTCCTACGGTTAAGCGTATGGTAGGAGAAGATTTTATTAAAAATTTTGAATCTGTATGGAGTCCGTTATTTTTGCGATTGGGAAGAGCCGTTAATGATTACAATGGAGAAAGAGTTATTAAGCTCATATTTGATGAATCAAAGATATTTGACTGGATAGTTAACAATAAAGGAAGCTATGTAAAACATTTGAATTTTTACGCTGAGTTATTAGAAGAAAATCCGCGATTAGGATATCAAATATTAGAAGGACTATTTGAAATTTTAAAATCGGGAAAAGTCAGCGTCGAGATCACAGATGAAGAACAAAAAACAATCAGAACGTTTATTCAAAAAACGAATGGCATGAACCCTTCTTTATACGATCTGTATTTAGAGAAGGGCGATGAAGGTCTTAAAGAAGTAAGAATCATAGCTGAAAAAGCATTGAAAGATGAATTATCCCCGGAAGATATTCGTGCATATCAAACCGAAATGAATAATCAAGGTTATGAAGGTAAAGAGCTTGCTTTAGCGGCGGTTGGAATGGTGATACCGACGAGTGGCGCGTCTTTCGTCAAACGTGAAGAAATCATGGGTCTCTTTGATAGATATTTGGAAGCCGGAGATCGACGATCAGATATTCCGGAAAGCTTGAAGAATTTTGTTCATTCAGGGAACAAATATCAAAAAGTTATTTATCATTTAAAGCTTGGAGAAGTTCTAGATCAAGAAGGTCGAGTAAAGGAGATTTTAAGTAAGTTGAGATATCCAGACAGTGGGAAAAGTGAAGTAGAAATTCAAAAACTGAGGGACGCTGCTAAAAGAGATTTTGTCAAAACGTTAAAAATTTATCTGACTGATCGTAAAAATCAGGGTAAGAAAGAAAAAGCCGTCGATCGATTTTATGGATATGTTCGGCACAATGATTTATTAAAAGAGAAAGTCGATGCCATACAAGGATTAGATTATGTGAACTTGGAGAATTTAGGTGCTTTATTTTCTGATAAAGACCAATTAAGAGTTTTATTAACGGAAGTATTAGATAAGGATATTGAGCAAACATTTTTGATTCAAGAAGGGCAAAGAGAAATAACAATGGATCAAGTCCTTGGTCTTACAAAACAATTAAATGGAATATGGAATAATCCAAAGGCAAATGAAGAAAATAAAACATTAGCCTTAAACAATATATTAAAAGTTTATAAAAAAGATGATCTACAGAACAAATTGATCGTTCAATTAGACAGTGAATTAAAAGAAGCTGTCCAAGGAATCGTCGACGGGGAGATGACTGCTCAAGTATCCAAGAAACAAATAGGGGATGAATTGTTAAATCCAGTGTTCGATTTAATCGAAGCCGAAAAGAATAAATATGAATCCAAAGAATCCAATAAAGTTATTGAATTAGAGTATCGCGTGGTTAAAGGGGCGGCACATGGCCTGTGGGGACTATGTGCTGGCGTATGTATTGCCACCGATGTGAATTTATGGAACAAAAAAACATTCTCTTTACTGACC
>JAGOSC010000112.1 GCA_018062515.1 Candidatus Omnitrophota bacterium | reverse complement strand
ACGAGATCCCGTCGCTAAGACAGCTTTAATAAAAGTCAACGTTTGAGTTCCACCGTCGACCTTTTTAATTTGAAGGGTATTAGAATCCACAAACGTGGCCATACCTTGAATCATATTGACTTTACGTTGTTTGGCTAATTGTCCGGTTCCTTCGGTTAATCGTTTTACAACATCATTTTTCCAATTGCGTAATTTATCAAGATCGATTTTGACTTCACCAAATTCAAGACCAAAATGTTTGGCTTCACGGACTTCAGAAATCACTTTTGCCGCATGAAGGAGGGCCTTTGAAGGAATACAACCGCGGTAAAGACAAACGCCGCCGGGATTTTTTTCCGGATCAACAATGGTGACATCTAAGCCTAAATCTGCTGCTAAGAAAGCTGCCGCGTAACCGCCGGGTCCGCCGCCGATCACCACAACTTGCGTATCTTTACCCGCTTGTTCTTTCGTCGGAATAGCGCTGGTTGCATGTTCAATATTTGTTTTGGCCGGTTGATCTGCCTGCGGTTTTTCGTTTGCTTGTGCTGAAGCTTGAGGTTTAGCTTCTGTTGTTTCTTGAGAAACAGGTTTTGGTTGTTGGCTGGGTGTCGACGGGGAAACACTACCCGCCGTCGCTTCAGCTTTCATAATCACTGAACCGATTTCAACAGTGTCGCCGGTTTTTATTAAAATTTCTCTGATCACCCCACTAATAGGAGATGGGACAGGTAAAGAAGCTTTGTCCGTTTCCAATTCGAGTAAATCCGATCCTTTAGAAACCGAATCACCGACTTTGACAAACACATTGACGACAGTACCTGATTTTATATTTTCCCCGACTTCGGGTAATCGAATGTCTTCCATAAATATATTTCCTATCTTATTATTAAGTCAATTCCATCATGAAGGGTTGTTCAATGGCTTCGCAAATCCATCTGAGGAAGCGCGCGCCGTCCGCGCCGTCGATGACGCGATGATCATATGAAAGAGAAAGAGGCAATTTAAGCCGTGGAATAAACTGGCCATTTTCAAATACCGGTTCCATACCTCCTCGAGAAACACCTAAAATAGCGACTTCCGGCCAATTCACAATCGGGGTAAAATGAGTTCCGCCGATTCCGCCTAAATTCGTTAAGGTCATTGATCCGCCTTTAAGGTCGTCGGGCATGATCTTTCGATCGCGTGCCTTTTGCGCCATCTGAACAACGGCATCATTAATTTCCAGAATAGATTTTTTATCAATATCACGGATAACCGGAACCAATAAACCATTTTCTGTATCGACGGCAACACCCATATTAATAAATTTTTTGTAAATAATCTGATGCGTCATCATATCGACGGACGAATTAAATTGCGGGAATGTTTTTAAAGCTGAAGCCATCACTTTGAGTAAAAACGGAGTGATGGTCAGTTTACGTTTATCAGTTGAATATTTTTTTCGTAATTTTTCTAATTCCGTAATGTCGGCTTTATCAAATTGCGTGACATGCGGAATGGTCTGCCAGCAAAAAGAAAGATGATCGGCTGTGACTTGACGGATTTTGCTCATCGGTGTGGCTTCAACTACGCCCCATTTAGAAAAATCAGGAAGAGGTTTTTGAATAATTCCGCCGCCGGTTCCGCCACCGCCTTGAATTAATTGTTTCGCGTAAACCTTGACATCTTTTTCAGAAATTCTTCCACCGGGACCAGTTCCGGGTACTTTGGAAACTTCAATACCCATTTCACGGGCCAATCGACGGATAGAAGGAGCAGCGGCAACATCTTTTTGCGCAGGAATGGATTTAGATGCGCTTGGTGCTGCAGCTGGTTTAGCTGCCGCCTGTGCCGGTTCACTTTTTTTCTCGACGGGTTTTGGTTCTTCTTTAACTGCGGTTTTAGTCTCCGCCTTTGGTTTATCGACGGGAGGCGTTGATTTTTGCGCGGAGGCCGCGCCTTCTTCAATACGCATAACCACTTGACCGATCTTCACATCTTGTCCGGTTTTAATCAAAATTTCTTTAACTACCCCATCGACCGGAGAGGGAACAGGTAAAGAGGCTTTATCCGTTTCCAATTCTAAAAGGTCTTGGTCTTTTTTAATGGTATCACCGACGGAAACAAAAATATTAACAACATTTCCCGATGAAATATTTTCGCCTACTTCAGGCAATTTGAATTCTAACATAGTCGTGTTCCCTAATTTCTAACTGATCATGGGGTTAAGTTTTTTCGGATTGATATTTAGATCGCGGGCTGCTTGCTGGAGGATGTTTTCATAAATTTTCCCCTGCTTGAAAAGTAACCCAAGAGTCGCATACACAATATGACGAGCGTCCACTTCAAAGAAATCACGCAAGGCTGCACGTGATTCACTTCGGCCGAATCCATCTGTACCTAAGGAAATATACGGTCCAGGTACCCACTTGCCAATACCGTCGGACAGGGCCTTGATATTATCAGAAGCAAAAACGAACACATCGCCTTCATTTTTCAACATTTCGGTGACATAAGGTGTTTGAGTCGGACCAGCTGGATTCAGTAAGTTGTTACGTTCGACATGCAATGCATCGCGGCGTAATTCAGTATAGCTCGTCACGCTCCATACATCAGCGGCGATATTATACTGTTCTTCAAGGATTTTTTGGGCGGCCAAGACTTGATTGGTAATTGATCCGCTGCCGAATAATTGGGCTTTGATCGACGAGCCTGACTTATTCGATACTTTAAATTTATACATACCTTTCATGATTCCGTCTTTGGAACCTTCGGGCATCGGCGGCATTTCATAATTCTCATTCCCGACGCTGATGTAATAAAAGACATTTTCCTGCTTTTGATACATGCGTTCAATTCCTTCACGGATAATCACCGCAATTTCATAAGCAAAGGAAGGATCATACACCAAACAGTTAGGAACGGTAGAAAGTAGAAGATGGCTTTGGCCGTCTTGATGTTGCAGGCCTTCACCATTTAAAGTGGTTCGTCCGGATGTTCCACCGAGGAGAAATCCCCGGCAACGTGAATCAGCGGCGAGCCAAATCAAATCGCCGATACGCTGAGGACCGAACATGGAATAATAAATATAAAAAGGAATGGTGTTAATTCCTTGAGTTGAATATGCTGTTCCGGCGGCGATGAACGATGAAATAGCGCCGGCTTCATTAATACCTTCTTCGAGGATTTGACCGTCTTTCGCTTCCTTATAATAAAGAAGACTATCGGCATCCACCGGTTCATAAAGCTGTCCGACGTGAGAATATATACCGCATTGACGGAAGAGCGCTTCCATACCAAAGGTACGGGCTTCATCCGGGATGATCGGTACAATCAATTTTCCGATTTCATTATCTTTAAGAAGTTTGGTTAAGATACGCACATACGCCATGGTCGTCGAGACTTCACGGCCGTCGGTGCCTTGATAAAATTCCTGGAACAATTCATCGGAAATCGACTTTAGCGGTTCGCTTTTTTCGCGACGAGCCGGCATATAACCGCCCAGTTCTTTTCGGCGCTCATGCATATATTGCATTTCTTCTGAATTTGCATCAGGCTTATAAAAAGGTGTTTGCGCGATATCAGCGTCGGAAATAGGAATGCTGAAACGTGTGCGGAATTGTTTTAATTCATCTTCATTCAATTTCTTTTGCTGATGGCTGATATTTTTTCCTTCACCGCTTTCCCCAAGGCCATAACCTTTGATGGTTTTAGCTAACACAACCGAAGGGGCGCCCTTGCATTCTGTGGCGTGTTTATAAGCCGACAAAACTTTGAGGGCATCATGGCCGGCGCGTTTTAGATTGTCCATT
>JAGOSC010000059.1 GCA_018062515.1 Candidatus Omnitrophota bacterium | reverse complement strand
AGCTAAGACCGTTGCCCAAGCTGAAGAATTGGCTGAACTGGCTCTTAGACATAATGTTAAATTGCAGATTGGCCACGTCGAACGCTTTAATACAGCCTTTCAGTCCGTCGTACAAATCACCGATCAGCCTTTATTTATTGAATGCCATCGCTTAAATAAATTTCCTAACCGTTCTCTTGATATCGGCGTCATCATGGATTTGATGATTCACGACATTGATATTATTCTGGCTTTAAACAAGTCTCCTATTCGAGAAATCCGGGCCACGGGTATTCCGGTCTTAACGGCCCTGGAGGATATTGCCAGTGTGCGCATTACCTTTGAGAATGGCTGTGTCTGCAATTTGACGGCCAGCCGTGTTTCCGAAGAAGTGATGCGGAAAATACGTATTTTTCAAAAAGATTCCTATATTTCTTTGGATTATGTGAAACAGGAAGCATTTATTTATAGAAAACGAGCTGGTGAAATTATTAAACAAAGCCTTCCCATCGAAAAAGAACAACCTCTTCAAAAAGAACTTGAACACTTCCTTGATTGTATCATCTCGAACCAAACACCATATGTTTCCGGCCAGGAAGGAACAGAGGCACTTAAAGTTGCCTTAGACATTATCGACCACATATGGAAAAGTCATCAAACCATATTATTGTAATTGCGGGTGAGGATTCAGGCGATCTCCACGGCGCGCTTCTTGTCTCCGCCCTCAAAAAGCTCCGGCCCGATCTGGAATTTTCCGGTTTAGGCGGACCAAAAATGCAGTCGGCTGGGGTAAAACTGTATTACGATTTTACCAAACTGGCGGTGATGGGATTTGTGGAAATCCTGAAGCATTATTCTGAATTCAAAAGAATTTTTGATTTTATATTAAAACAAATTAAGACAGTCCAGCCCGTCGCTGTTATCCTGATCGATTATCCCGGATTCAATCTTCGCATCGCCAAGAAATTAAAAAGCTATAATACCAAAGTTATTTATTACATCAGCCCACAAGTTTGGGCTTGGAAAAAAAATCGGGTTTTCACCATTAAGGAAAATGTGGACCGCATGCTCGTTTTTTTCCAGTTTGAAAAAGAATTCTATGCGCGCTATGGCATTGATGTTGATTTTGTCGGCCATCCTTTAATCGACACGGTCAGCGTTAATACTCACAAAGAAAAAGTTTTATCCCGCGTCGATTTCCTCGACTATAAAATGACTATTGGACTTCTTCCGGGTTCTCGAAAACAGGAAGTAGAACGGCATCTTCCGGTCATGCTGGAAACGGCTCAAATTCTGCGTCAAGAATTTCCTATGATTCAGTTTCTTCTGATTAAAGCTCCCTCCATCCCAAGATCAACCTTAAAAACCATGACCGACAAACTGAGTTTCAAAATTCCTATAATGGAAGAAAATGTTTATGATGCGATCGGAGCTTGCGACCTTTGTTTGGTCACGTCGGGAACGGCAACGTTGGAAACGGCTATATTAGGGAAACCGATGGTGGTCATGTATAAGACCTCATGGAGTACTTGGATGCTAGCCAAAATGGTGGTTAAAATTCCTCACATTTCTCTGGTGAATATCGTCGCCCAAAAAGAAATTGTCCCGGAATTTATCCAGGATCAGGCAAACGCGCCGGCGATGGCCAAGGCTTTAAAAGATATTTTTACGGATGAAATCAAAATTGCGACAATGAAGGATCAACTGCGGATTGTATCTGAATCTTTGGGAACGAGCCCGGCTTCTTTTCGAGCAGCTGAAGCCGTTATAAAAGCCATCGAGACAAAATCGTAATTACTTCTCAACCTTTTCTTCAATATTAGTTTTTTCTTCCGTCGATTTTTCTTCAGGAACAATACCATCAAAACCCTTGTATTCTTTATCGACGGTAGATTCCTTCTGACAATCTTCGGGGCAGTTACAAGCATTTTCAAACTGATTACAAACGCCGTTACCGCAAGGCAAACAAATCGGCACCCCATACGTGGAATACTTGCCAACTAAATCACAACTTCCATCAAAAAACTCAATGCCGCAACGTTTAACCAAACCTGAACAGCACGGCGCATCACCACCCGAATACGCCTCTCCGCCGCAGGACGGCGGCAACAAATCAGCTTGTGGAAAACAGACCTTTTTCCCTTCACAGCCGACGATCAATTGACAATTATCCGTCGGACAATATTGACTTTCAATTTCAAGGCACGATTTGGGATTACAGCCGGCTTTACATTTATCATAAGTGATACCGCCTAAACAACCTGGGCTGCAAACTTCCGTCGGACATTTACCGCTTTTTTCAAAAATAGCCTGACAATCTTCCATACGTATTTCCGGTTTTTTTGCAGGCTCTTCCGCTTGAACATTAAAAGATAATAAGCAAAAAGTACCGACAAAGAAACTCATGATTAGTTTCAGCTGATTTTTCATAGGATGGATATCCTCAATTATTTTGTATGTTTGAAAATACTATTTAAGTATATATGAGCCAACTTCGAAATAGTATTTATTTTATTCAATTCTTTCTAACTTGGCTTGTTTTACCCAACCTAATAGCCCGTCGTCTCTTTTAACTTTGACCCAATCATCCTTCACGGTAACAATCTTAACCGCCATACCTTCGGCCAACTCAAAATGAGGCGTCGCTGTTTCCAACGGTTCAAAATTGGCATTAGATGCCTGTACAACAATAGCGCGGTCAATCTGCGAAGACACTTTAATAAAGAGGCCGGCAATGTTAATTAAAATCAAAAATACAATTAGCGTCCTGACTCCTCTTCGAATGAGATTCTTCCACTTTAAAAACTTTGACAAGAGATGAAAAGCAACAGCTAATACAGTGAAAATGGTGATAAACAAGACCATTTCATCAATGGTGTAAAAATTAATATAGTTTTGAATCATCGTCTCTAGAAAATTCTTACTTTTCTCCTGACTATTTTTTTTCTTGATCAAAGATTCAGCGTAACCGGCATTAAAATTCAAATCACTATCACGAGGAAAATACCGTTTTGCTTTTTCATAGCTCCACACAGCATATCCTAACTTACCGCTCTTAAAATAAGCGTTGCCTAAATTGTAGTAAACGGGGCCGCTTTCTCTTGAACCTTTAGGAATACTTTGATAGGACTCAATAGCCTTTTCATAATTTCCTTCCTTATAGGCCTGATTTCCAGCAATAAAATTGGATAACGCTTCCTGCTTAGTAATTGCCGCGCATGCTGGGCGGACGGTCAGTATAAAAACTAAAAGCATGATGTAAGTACGCCATTTCTTCATCGCACTTTCCTTTCCATATAATCAATCACCCGTTCAACTCTCTGTTGGGAAATATTCATTTGTCCTTCACTGACCCGCCCGGAAGCATACCGGATCGACTCACATTCTTGAAAAGCACGGTCAATATCATTCATAACATCTTTATCAATTAAGTATTTTGCTAACAGTTTCTTGATTTCGCTTTGAGCAACCATACCGACGGGAATATTAAATTTATGGCTCAAATACTGGAAAAATGTTTTGTACAAATAATCATAAAATTCTTTGGGACGATTTTCAGAAATATATTGCTTGGATTTCTTCAATTCCTTCTTCGCTAGTCGAGCCGCATTTAATTGCTTGGCAAACTCCTGGTCTGTTTCCATCTTATGCGTTATTTTAAACCAGAATTCCCCGCCGATAAGACAGCCAAACATCAAAAACAAAATGAAGAAATATAAAAAGCCGTGGCGTATACCTTTCTTTTTTATTCCCAAACCGCCCGGAGAATCTTTAATAAAGACAATATCTTCGCCGATTTTCTCAGCCGTACCTACAACCGGTTGCTCTTTGGAATCTAAGGCAATGACCGGCGCGTCCTGCTCAGCTTTTTTAACGGTGATGGGAAATGGCCCTTGAGAAAGAACCTCGTATTTTCCAGATTCATGGTTAAAGAATGTAAATTTCGTTTCCGGAATTTCCATTACGGTTTCGGATTTAGGAATCAAGACCTGCTCTAAAGTCTTTATACGGCCTTCCTCTTTAATAATAGGGTCATATAATTTAAACTTTTCTTCATCATCAATTTTTGGAAACTCAACCGCCTTAAGATTACCCTGCCCTTCGATTTTCATCTTAAGAGTAATCGGGTCTCCGACCTGAACGTCCGTCGGACTAGCGCTGACTGTATAGGTAAAGTTTCCAACGGCACCGGAGAAATCTGACGGTTTTCCGACGAGAGGCAATTCTTTAACGTTCACCGTCACGGCTTGGGAAGTAAGCGTCAGCGGCCTTTTTTCACCACGGTCAAAAAATGAATTAAAAAAATCATCTTCGAACATATTGTTGGGTTGATTCTGGCTTCGGACGATGATATTGCACTCCATTTGAGCCGGACCAATCGTGAGCGCGCCTGAACGGGTGGGATAAATGATTTTACTGAATTCAAAAATGTCAAACGGCCTACCCTCTAATACCTGTTGATATTGCTTGGGCTGATCAAAAGATTCATCAATAAATCCCGCATGCTCAATCCGCGGATACTGAATATCCCGAAGGGATAACCCGGATGAATACATGAAAACTTTAACTTCCAAAGGCTCATTCATGGACAATTCAGTCTTGGAAACAACCACTTGAAGATATATTTTGTCATTTAACTGAGTAACATTCCCCGACGGCTGTTGGGATTGTCCGTCGATGACATCAATTGTAATCTCTTCGGTACTAAGTGTCTTTCCTTCTATATTGAGCTGAAAGGCCGGTATTTTTAATTGTCCGGTTTTAAGCGGCAAGAGTGAATAATTAAATGAAATGGATGACGTGTATTGGGTATTAACAATGGATATATTCCGTGAGGGTCCGATGTATTTCATGTCAAAACCGTCAATTTCCGGCAGATTAAGATCGGAGACATTTTGTGTGCCATTAATGGAAATGGTGAAATTAAGCGCTGATCCTAAAGGCACCTTATTCGCATCAACCGTGGCTACGACGGATATATCCTCGGCCATCGCCTTATTGTATCCTCCGAATAAAGCACCAAACAGAAATACAAAAATAGATATACTAACAGATAAATATTTTCTCATTTTTAATCTACCAATCTTTTAATACAGCTGAATTCTTTTTCATTCGATTAAAATTAATCAAACCTTTTGGTTCAATATTCTGCTGATAATTCTGAAGAAGCATTTGGGCTTCTTTTTCTGTCAGCTCACCCGGAACGCTTGATGGCCCCCTCGACGGTGGCTGTTTTTTATTATCTCTTTGATCGTCCGGATCATCTTGATTCTTAGAATCCGGTTGATCATTTTTATTTTCTGGTTTATCTTTTTGTTCATCATCAGGATTGTTTTTAGAATCATCCTTGTTTTGATCAGGCTGATTTTGATTCTCGCCGGATGGAGGCTTATCCTGATTATTTGGATTCTGTTCATTTTGTTTATCTGGATCAGTTTTTGACTGATCATTTTTTTGATCCGGCGGCGGCGGTTGATTCTGATTCTTATTTTGATCCTGTTTACTCTGATTCTGATCTTGATTCGGATTTTTTTGATTTTCTTTCTGCTGTTGCTGTTGTTGCTTTAACTGTTCCAATCGTTTCTTAACAAACTCGTAATTATATTCGGCGTCTTTATCTTTCTTATTCATTTGCAGGGCTTTTTCATATTCCCCTACAGACATTGTAAACAAATCTATTGTTTTGGATAAATCACTGTTAAGAAATGCCTCACCTAGACGATATAAACTGTTTCCAAGATTATAATGAGCCTTCTGCCGGTACGCATCCTTGTCGGTCAAAATGGATTTCTGTAAATGTTTAACTGCCTCATCATATTGGCCTTCCTTATAATAGGCCGTACCAATATTGAAATTAATGATATCAGATTCCGGTTTATTTTTTAAGGCTTCTTTATAGTTTTCTAATGAGGCGTCAAACTTCCCTTTTTTATAAAATTTATTCCCCTCATTAACTTTTTGATTTTCGAAAATGGCCCAGGCCTCTTTCTGAATAATCAAAGAGATTAATACCACAATAATTAATTGTACATTTTTTTTCGTGTGGATATGCATGTTTCCAGTAGTAAAAATATAAGTGCTATTGTGATTGGAAGTTGAAATCGCTCTAAAAATTTCTTCTTCATTTTATTTTCAATTTCACGCTTCTCTAGATTCGATAATTCTTTATCGTAAATTAAATCCAGCCCGAACTGCGCGCCGCTTGATTTAACGTATAGCCCATCGGTCACCGTCGAGATTTCTTGAAGTAAATGTTCATTTAATCTGGATTTGACATAGTTGCCGTCTTTGTCTTTGAGGTAGGAGGCCGTGGAATTATCTGTCGATGATACTTGAATAAGATCGCCTTCTTTAGTCCCGATACCTATCGTATATACTTTTACTCCGCTACCTTTAGCTTTTTTTGCCATTTTTATAGGATCACCTTCTAGATTTTCCCCATCGGTAATTACAATGATGATTTTATATTGGCTGTCAACCTTATCAAAGCTCTTCAATCCAACCTCAATAGCTCTTTCAATATTTGTTCCTCCTCGAGGAACCGAATCGATGCCCAATTCATTCAAACTGAGCATAAATCCATTATAATCGCCGGTTAATGGACATAATAAAAATGCATCGCCGGCAAATGCGATCAAACCAATACGGTCGCCTTTTAGTTTCTTCAATAAATCTTTTACCGCCAGTTTAGTTCTCTCCAATCGATTGGGTTTAACATCCTGGGTTAACATGCTCTTGGATGTATCGACCACAACCAAGATATCAATCCCTTTTCGTTTAATTTCCTGCCATTCGTATCCCCATTGTGGACGAGCCAAGGCGAATATACTGAAAATAAACACAAGAATAATGAGGATATTTTTTATTATTTTTTTTCTTCTTCCGTAACTTCCCGCGACTTGCGCCTGTAATTTTCCCTGGACAAAACGCTCCATCAACTGACGATGGTGGAAAAAAGCGCTCCATAAAAAGATCGCCAAACACAAGGTAAGCCAGAATAAGTGAAACATGTATGGTTGCGCAAACTTCATAAGACTTAGGGAACCCTCATTAAAACACCGTTACTTAATATAACTTCCAAAAGTAAAAGACCTAATGCTGCTAACAAGAAAAGATCATATAATTCCGTATACTCAAAATAGCCCGCTTCCTCGACGGACGTTTTTTCCAATGCATCAATCTCAGCATAGATCGCCTTTAACTGTGCGGAATCAGTCGCGCGAAAATAACGGCCGCCGGTTATCGTCGCAATCTGTTTCATTGTTTCTTCGTCAATATCTATCCGGACATTTTGGTAGATGATTTGTCCAAAGGCCTGCATCGGAAAAGGTACATAACCGTCCGTCCCCGAACAAATCGTATAAATTTTAATTCCAAATGACTTTGCAACCTTGGCGGCATCGACGGGAGATATTTCTGTGCCGTTATTAACTCCGTCGGTTAACAAAATCACCACTTTGCTTTTAGCCTTGCTTGTTTTTAACCGGGATATCGATGTCATGATGGCTGAACCGATCGCCGTACCATCTTTCATGAAACCTAATTCGATCCGTTCCAAATTTTTAAGGATCCATTCATAATCCGTCGTCAAAGGAGTAACCGTATAAGCCAATGCCGCAAAGGCAACGAGCCCGATTCGGTCGCTGCTTCTTTGTTTAATAAATTCGGCGACAACATTTTTAACCACTTCCAGGCGATTAACGCGTTTACGATCGACCACAAAATCCTCCGCGGCCATACTTCCTGAGGCATCGATCGTCAATACAATATCAATACCTTCAATTTTTCGTATCGTCTCTTCAGAAACAAATCGCGGCCCGGCTAAAGCGATAATAAAAAGACCGATAACCAAATATCGAAGGATGACGGGGAAAAAAAGAAATTTTGTTTTCCATGAAAATCCCGTAGAATCGAGGAGAAATTTAGAAGGAAAAAGAAATGTCGCTGACTTCTGCTTCCTTGTAAACATAATTAATCCCGTTAATACAATCGGAATCAAAATTAAAAACCATGGTGTCTTAAAGCCCATATTTTATTCTTTCTTTGTTCCTTGGATAAATTCTTTAGCTAGATTGTATCCTTCTTCGGCATCGGTTCGCGTCGGAACAAAACGCGCGAACTTTACCATGTCAGCGTAGGATAAAAATTTTTGCAGCAGAGTAATTTGTTCATTCGACAATAATTCATTGCCTTTTACCGATATCAAAAACTCTTCCGTCGTCATTTCCGGCGCGCGGATTGAAAAACTATCCTCCAAATAACTTCTTAAAATATCAGACAATTCTGTATAAAATTGATCAAAATTGTTTTGGTCCAGATAACTTTTCTTCATCAATTGATCAAGTTTTTCTAAAGCTAATTGCCATGGCGCTTTAACTTCATTTTCTAATATAACCTGTTTCATTTTGCGTTTTTTCAAGAATATCCACGCAGCAAAAATTAATAATGCCCCAAAGATCAATATGAGTAAGCCAAACACCAACGGATCCATCGGATAAGTGATCGGCCCGCGAACGTCACGAATATCCCCTTCTTGGGCGTTTCCGACGGATAAATATCCGAAAAGGATGATAAAACCGATTATTATACTGAAGACCTTCAACATTATGCAGCCCTTCTTTTTTCCCTGAGCCGTTTCTTAAAGAAGCGGACAACTTCATCAGCATAAGATGATTTTGTTGAAATGTTCATAAAATCAATGCCTAATGATTTGAATAATTGTTCGCGCTTCTCAATTCGCTTTAAATTATTTTCGCGATATCTTTTCCGAATATTTGTATTGGACGAATCAACGAAAATAAGTTCGCGCGTTTCCGCGTCTTCTAAAGATAAAATTCCGCTATCCGGCAAATCAAGTTCGTGAGGGTCGTTTAATGTAACAGCAATCAAGTCATGCCGTTGATGGGCGATAGATATTGTTTTCTTAAAATTAAGATCATATCCCTCCGTCGATTTGTCTAATCCGTGCCCAAAATAATCAGAGATCAAAAACGCAATGGTTTTACGCGTCGTTACCTTACTTAAAAATTCCAATGCCTGCTGAATATTCGTTGATTTTCCTTTTGGTTGGAAGTAAAGAACCTCGCGGATTAAGCGCAGCACGTGTCCTTTTCCTTTTCTCGGCGGAATAAACAATTCAATTTCGTCGGTAAAGATGATCAGCCCGACCTTATCATTATTTTTGATCGCCGACAGGGCCAACAAGGCCGATATTTCCGCAGCCAACTGGCTTTTGAGTTCATTGATAGAAGCAAATTTTGATGAGGCAGACGCGTCGACGAGAATCATGACGGTTAACTCACGTTCTTCAATAAACTTTTTAATATGCGGCGTTCCGGTACGGGCCGTAACGTTCCAATCAATGCTGCGGACATCGTCGCCGGGCTGATATTCACGTACCTCATCAAACTCAATCCCTTGTCCTTTAAAGACACTGTGATATTGTCCGGCAAAAACGTCCGTTACAAGTCGGGACGTAGATATCTCTATCTGCTTTATTTTTCTTAATAGTTCTTTTGAAATCATAGATTTAAATTTTGAATTTTTATAGAGGAGCGTCGAGTAGAAAGGGTTTATCCCGAAAAAAAAGATACCCTTTTCGACACTTTGAGCTAGCGATCACACCTTGCTGAACTACGGAACTTCAATTTCATCAAAAATACGCTGAATAATATCTTCCGACGTCTTTTCTTCGGCTTCAGCTTCATAACTAATCATAATACGGTGACGTAAAACATCCATACCGATTGTTTTGATGTCCTGCGGCGTCACATATCCTCGACCCTGTAAAAAAGCATAAGCCTTCGAAGCAATGGCCAAATTGATGGTTGCCCGCGGGGAGGCCCCATATTGCAATAGCCCTTTAATATCACTTAGTTTATACTGCTCAGGATTGCGGGTTGCGTCAACCAGATCGACGATATAACGCTCAATTTTCTCGTCCATGTAAATCTCATCGACGACTTCGCGGGCGCGTAACAACTGTTGTTTATCAATAACTGACATAATCTCAAAACTTGTCTTTGTGCGGGACATTCTTTTAAGAATTTGATGCTCTTCGGCTTTGCTGGGATAATCGATTTTTAATTTGAGCATGAAGCGGTCGACTTGCGCTTCCGGCAATGGATAAGTACCTTCTTGTTCAATCGGATTTTGTGTAGCTAAAACGAGAAATGGATCGTCGAGGAGAAATGTTTCTGAACCGATCGTGACTTGCCTTTCCTGCATCGCTTCCAAAAGTGCACTTTGTACTTTTGCCGGTGCACGGTTAATTTCATCCGCTAAAATAATATTGGCGAATATCGGCCCCTTTTTAACTTTGAAATCACCGCTTTTTTGATCATAGATTAATGTACCGGTTAAATCCGCAGGGAGCATATCCGGAGTGAATTGTAGACGCTGAAATTTTGTATCGATCGTCGCTGCTAAGGTTTTTACAGCCGTTGTTTTGGCCAAACCTGGTACGCCTTCCAATAAGATATGACCATTAGCTAAAAGCCCGACCATCAGGCGTTCCAATAAATATTTTTGGCCCACCATAATTTTCTGCGTTTCTAAAAAAATAGCGTGGATAAATTGACTTTCTCTTTGAACTTTATCGTTTATTTCTGAAATTTCACTGCTCGACATTCTTTCCTCCAATTTCTTTTCATTTATTTAAGAAAGAAATGATCACCGTTATAATTTAACAATTCTAATATAGACTTTTGGACAATTCAATACTTTGTTCAATCTTTAAATCAATACAAAAAGCTTATTTTCTCGGGCAGGGTATCGAGTTCCCTTCTTTCTATGGGATCAAGCTTTTGTTTCGCGCTGACATCGGTTGTATTTTCTTCTTGGTCAACAATACCCAATAATAAAGGTATATTATTGATCGGAGTAATATTTATAATCACCGGATACAATCCTTCGATATTTACATTTTCCAATTGTTGCGGCGTTAAAGGAATTGGCACGCCTTTGGTATCCCGCTTGATTTCCAAATTAAGGTTGTTTGGAGTAAGATCAATACCGCCGGTGGGCGTGGCTTTTCCGTTCGAATTCGTTAAAGCCATTTTGGAAATCTTCTTATATATTTCCAAATCGGATCCGTATTTGTTGCTGGCTCGAAAAGGACGCTGTGGAATATATTCAGACCAGAATCTTATAGTTTCATTGGAAATATTTTCAACTTCTCCATAATTTTCTACCACGATAAGTGGATCAATATATCTGACTCTATCATTCGAGCCAATGTCTTGAACGTAATTATCCAGGACAAGAAAACCATTTTCATTCAGCCGATTGTATATCAATCCCAAAAAACGATCGTAATTCTCGGGAAGATTTATCCCGGCCCTTTGATAATAAAAATCATATTCCTTTGGAATGACATCGACGTATGTTTCCGGATCAAGCATGTCCGCGTTTATAAAATGAATCTTGCGTTTCTTGGGTTTTTGTCCTTGATACGCCCAATTAAATTCAATGATCGTTTCTTTGTTCTTGCCGAAATTCTGTCGTTGTTTTTCGATTTCTTCAAGTTCTTCGCCGGTTATACCGATGGCCTTTAATTCTGTCAATAAAGCGTCAAAGTAGGATAAGTCGAAATGGCCTTGGGAGGATTTTGAGTAACCATTGATATATTTCTTCACTTTATAATTCTTCTCATCCGTTCCGTTACTATTACTTATATCTGACGCGTTATTTAAGCTGACAAAATAACCAACCGCCGCGTTGGTTGACAACAGAAAGTTAGACACATCAACGCCGGCTCCTCCATATACACCTACTAATGGTTTATTATCAGGATTAACACTTTCTTTAATTCCCATGTCATAACCCACAAACGGCACGGCTAATAATCCATTTCTTACCGGCCGCAAATCAATTAAATCAGTAAATTCATCTTTTTGGCTTAATAAATATTCAATCATTTTCAAAACCATACGCCCTTTATGGGAATCAAAATATTTCGTCGAATAAGCAGCATCAGAAATCTTGTTTTTACTAAATGCATTTTTGATTTCTTCAAATAAATATAAATTTTCAATTTCCATTTGGCCGGCCGCTGTCATCAACTTTTCAAATTCAACATCCTCCAGTATTTCTCCAAATTCTTGTAACGATTCATTACGCACAGAAGAACCATTTTTACTTATTAGTTCCAATTGATTCAGCGTATCCAGTTGTATAGATGTTAGGCCTGTATTATCTCCCCCTCCAATTTCTCTTATAAAGGATCTGGAACCAAAATCTTCTTTTTCAAAATCTCGGCTTTCAAAAAATTTTACCCATGATTCTTGATTTGATAGATTAGCGCTTAGTCTATAAGTAGTACCGAATTGTTCAATAACACTGTCAACCAAATCCCGGCCAAAACGGCCGCCTTTAACGCTCGAATCCGTTTCAACCACGGATATGTGCATAAGATCAGCTCCTTTCTTCACTAATAAAAGAATGGCTACCGGATTTTCCTCTTCACCTATATAAAAAACCTTTCCCTTACGAGATTCAACAAAAACAGGTATATTGTTGGGTAAGCGTAACTCGTGCGGATGCTTCCCCCAAGCTGTTAAAATTTCCTGTACATCGTCGATGTTATCTGCCATTTTAACTGAAACTGGTTGATCGATTTTATTAGCCGCTGTCAGCATAGCCTGATAATTTTCTCCATTGTCTTTTTTCCGAAGATAATAGCTATGCTCATTGTCTAATTCCCGGTCAAATCCCAATTTCATAAAGAATGTTTCCCATGCCTGCTGCGCTTTTTTATTTTCACCTTCATATTGGAGATAGCCACCTATATCATTATCTTCGCCAAAACGATCAATAAGATCTTTTATTAATTTACGGCCTAATCCCTGATTTTTTGACGCTGAATCGACTTCCACGGCCGCAATATGAATACGGCTTGTTTCATGACTTGAACTCCTGGTATAAAACAAAGTAGCCGAAGGATTCGTCGATGGACCAATGTACAAAACACCGCCTCCATGCTTGATAATAGAAGAAACCCTATCCATAACTAGTTTTAATCGTCGAGGCTTTTTATACCAACCGTCGACAACTTCCTCTAAATCGTTAATATTCTGCGCTATTTTGACAGAAGCATTTTTCCCGTCGGAAAGATTGGCAATCTCTTTTGGCCCCACCTTTTTCCTAAAATAATACTCCTCACCCCCTAAACTTTTAAATCCTAACGCTTTAAAAAATTCTTCCCAAGCCGAGCTTGCTCCATCTTTTGTCCCTTTATATTCTAAATGTACACCGATGTTATTATTATCACCATACTGTTGAACAAGGTATTCGACCAACTGTCGGCCGAATCTTTCCTCTTTAAATTTTGAATCAGTCTCTACACCAAGAATGTAAACAAACTCTGCTTCCTTCCCAGGCCGTTTTTCTAACATAAGAATTGCTGAAGGATTATCCTTTTCACCAACATAAAGAACTGCTCTACCAGGCTGTTTAGCAAAGGAACGTATAGATTCTTCCGGTTTTAAAAGCCGATCTGCATTTTTATACCAAGTCCTTAAAATCTCTTCGACATCATTCGGATTATCTGCCCTTTTAATTGAAGCTGATTTTTTAATTACATGTGGACTTGAAAAAATGGCATTATCTTTCGGCCCGCCGATTTCTCTTTCAACATAACCTTCAACATAACCCGTTTTCCCTATTTCTCTAAAACCTTCATTATAGAATACCTCATTCCAGTAAGTTAAAACCTTCGGGTTCGTTCCCAGAGGTAATATATCCGCACTCAATTTATTATTATTACCAAAGCGCTGCACCATATCTTTGACCAAGGCTTGGCCATATCTTTTTCCTTGAAACTTTGAATCTCTTTCACCTATTAAAAGATGAATATGGCTTGAGCCTTGTCTTTCATAGGCGAGCACCGCTGAAGGATTATTTTTAGGACCAATATAAATAATTCCGCCGCCCTTTTCAACTAAGGAACGTCTAGACTTTTTAGTCTGTAACCTTTTAAATAATCGTTCGTTTTGATACCACGCATCTAAGACAATTTGAACATCGTCTATATTGTCCGCACTTTTGACTAACATGGCGGAATCAAGATCGGTTTCGCTCGTCTTCGAAAGAACGGCATTATCTTTCGGCCCGCTTCTTTTTCGGAAATAAACATTCTCCTCTTCACCCTTTAGTTTTTTGAAACCCAAACTTTCAAAAAATTTTATCCAGCTCTCTCGCCCAATTAATGTCACACCAATGTTATTTGTATCGCCAAACTGTTCAACATAGTACTTGACCAATTCCCGGCCTAACCTTTTCCCTTTTACAGTTGAATCACTTTCGACAAGCTCAATAAACATAAAATTTGATGTCCCATACCTATACCTTCTTTGAGCTAATAAAATTGCAT
>JAGOSC010000058.1 GCA_018062515.1 Candidatus Omnitrophota bacterium | reverse complement strand
GGACGATACTCTCCCAGCTGGACTTGAATTAATTTACCCATTTAATTTCTCCTTTATGATCAATAACGGAACTTTGATATTCAAATTTTCCGTTAACAATTTTTGAGCCTGAATAATTGATTCGTAAATTTCTTTTAAATATTCAAAACTGTACTTTTGCGCGAATCGGTTTAAATCTTCAGCCCGGTCTAAATGGATTAATTGATCCTGACTAACACCGGATTGAATAAGAATCGCATCCCTCACCCAACTTAACATAATATCGAGGAATTCCTTGATTGTTTCCTTCTCTTGAAGACTTTCCTTAATAAAGGCGTCGGCTTGCTGACCAAAAATAAACCGGTTGATCCATTCATTTTTGGCTTCATAAAGGCCCCGGTTCAGATAATTTCCTGCTATTCCAAAGCTTCCTTCCGATAAAGAAGCCAAAAAATGCGCCTTTAAATCGTTTTCATGATAAAGGGTCTTCAGATGTTCTGCAAGCACTTCTTTTGACGGAGTAGAAAAATGATAATGATGGCAGCGGGATTTAATCGTCGATAAAACTTTCTCACTCACAGAACTGGTGAGGATTAAAAGGCTACTGGCGGTTGGCTCTTCCAGCGTCTTTAATAAGGCGTTTGAACTTTCTATAGTCAATTGCTCAACATTTTTGATGATAATGACTTTCTTTTCCGAATTAAATGGCCTTAGGCGGGTTAAACTGAGGATTTCGCGGACTTCTTCAATCTTGATTTTTTCTCCAAACGCGCATTCCAAAACATGTGTATCAATGGTTTGACAAAAAAGTTTGGCGATTTTAAAAGCTGTTTCCGATTTTCCGCTATATTTCGGACCGATGAATAAATAAGCATGCGCGAGCCGGTTGGATTCGGCCAAATTCTTAAAACGATCAACAATATGATCGTGAGCTGTAATTTCAAGCGTTGTCATATTACCCTAATAGTCGATCAATATGTTGCCGAACGTGCTTGTGAATATCTTCAATACTTTGATCAGAATTAATAATCTTAATTCTCTTGGGTTCTTTTTTGGCGATGGCCAAATAGCCATTTCTAACTCGTGTATGATACGTCATCGCGCGTTGTTCGATACGGTCTTTGTCGCGTTTGATCCGCGCCAAACCTTTTTTAGCTTCAATGTCAAAAATAAATGTTAAATCCGGTTTAATACCTTGTGTGGCGAATGTCCCGACTTTATTAATGAATGGTATATCCATCTGATGGCCGTAACCTTGATAAACAATCGTCGAATCCAAAAAGCGGTCACAAATCACCACTTTTCCTTTTTTTAGCGCCGGAGCGATGATTTCCTCGACGAGCTGAGCGCGCGCGGCCATGTATAAAAGCATTTCACACGACGAGGCCATTATTTTATTTTCGGGATCAAGCAGGATCGCGCGAATTTTCTCGCTGATCGCAACACCTCCCGGTTCACGGACAAACAAAATATCTTTGTTCTTTTCTTTTAAGTACCGCCCGATCAATTCCATTTGCGTACTTTTTCCGGAACCTTCTGAACCTTCAAATGTGATGAATAGGCCTTTTTTCGTGTTTCGCATTTATCTTCTCTATATATTGTAGGGAACAGGCCTGCCTGTTCCCTACTTATCACTGATCACTGTTTATTTTTTCTGGTTATCTTCGAGCGTTTTAATCCGCTTAAGCAAATCTTTCATGTGAAGCATGATTGGATCCGAAACATGCGTGTGATCCAATGGATCGATTTTTTGTCCATCTTGTTTAGTGACTCGTCCAGGAACACCGACCACTGTCGTGTTCGCCGGAACCGGACGTAAAACAACGGCGTTTGCTCCAATATAAGAATTATCTCCGATCAGAATATTTCCCAAAATTTTTGCACCTGTTCCGATAACAACATTGTTCCCCACCGTCGGATGACGTTTACCGGATTCTTTCCCCGTACCACCCAGGGTCGCACCTTGAAACATAACCACATCGTCTCCGATAATCGTTGTCTCGCCGATGACCACTCCCATTCCATGATCAATAAAAAGTCCGTGTCCGATTTTCGCACCAGGGTGAATTTCAATCCCTGTAAAAAATCTGGAGATTTGTGATATTAGTCTCGCTAAGATTTTTAAGTTGGCTTTCCAAATTCTATGCGCAATTCGATGACTGATAACAGCGTGCAGGCCCGGATATAATAAAATAATTTCCAGATTACCTTTTGCCGCCGGATCCTTTTCCCTCGTCGATTTAATTTCTTTGGCAAAGAAAATACTCGCTCCAAGAATATAGAGAATCACTAAAACCGTCATAATGATGACAAAATTAATAAACCACATAATATCCCTTCTTCAACTTTAAATTATTTTTGTTCTTGTAAATTTCAAGTGAGTCGAAATGGTTTCGTCGATGTATCCGGGGCTCAAACAATCCTCGCTCGATAGACCTTTCCAAAGGTTTAGCCCTATGATCACCGAGCGAGTTCCGCAACAAGCATCTACCAGATCTTTATTTCTGAGAAAAAGATGCGCCGTGAGGACTGTTCGAGCGAATGGTCATAGGGCTAACCTTCATTAAGGTAGTCTATCGGCTGTGGAACTCGCCCGGACACATCCCCGAAACCATCGTTTTTCTCATCTTACCCACTCAAAATTTCAAAGAGCCTTATTTTTTAAATAATAGTACCGTGACAAAAGCCGCGATTCCTTGGCGGTTTCCAATGGCGCCTAAACCTTCCATCGTCGTGGCTTTAATATTAACCAAAGTATGATCAATGCCCAGGCTAACCGCTATAGTATGCCTCATGGCCGGCTTATAATCTAATAATTTTGGCTCTTCGGCCTGAATCGTACAATCGACATTACTGATTTGATAACCATTCTTGAGCATGAGGGCCTTGACTTCCTCAACCAGTGCTAAGCTCGAAATATTTTTATACTTTTGGTTGGTGTTAGGAAAATGTTCGCCGATATCACCTAAACCCAAAGCACCAAGAATCGCGTCACACAAAGCGTGCAGAAGAACATCCGCATCACTATGGCCAAACAACCCTTTTGAATGCGGGATCTCAACACCGCCGAGAAATAACTTTCTTCCCTCCGCAAATTGATGTATATCGTAACCCATTCCTACTTTAAAAATCATAAATAGTCATACCTATGGTGCCGACAATAATTTTTCAGCCATGATCATGTCTTCAGCTGTTGTAACTTTTATATTTTGAGGATCACCTAAAAGAACTTTTACCCGCATCCCGACTTGCTCAACCAAAGCCGCGTCATCGGGAGCATCCAAACTCTTGGCCTGCTGATAGGCTTCAACCAACACGTCCTTATAAAAGGCCTGCGGTGTCTGGATCGCCCACAATTCTTCGCGATTCAATGTTTTCTCGACGACAGATTCATTAACGTCGACTTTCTTAATTGTCTGCATAACAGGCAAGCCGGTAATAACGGCCTTTTCAATAATACATAAATTGACGGTCTTATCGATTAATTCCGGGGTAATCAGCGGCCTGGCTCCGTCGTGAACGACAATAATTTGGCAATCCGGGTCTACATACGTCAATCCATTTCCGACGGACTCAGAACGTGTGTTTCCGCCGGTAATATATTCTTTAACTTTGGTAATACCATATTTCTCAACCAACTGACGATATTGTTCCGCATAATCGGGGTGTACGACGAGAATTACGGCATTGATGGTCTTACTTTTTTCAAATGCCCTTAATGTGTGAATGATCATCGGCACACCATTGATATCAAGCAATGTTTTCGGTATTGTTGATCTCATCCGCGTACCAAGACCGGCGGTTGGAATAATGGCTTGTGTTTTCATATCTTTTAACCTAATTTGGCGAAAATCATTTTTCCGGATTGCGTCTGAAGAACGGACGTCACATTCACTTTGACTTCACGGCCAATCAACTCGCGGGCATCACTGACGACAATCATCGTACCGTCATCCATGTATCCGACGGCTTGATGACCTTCTTTACCTTCCCTAATTAATTTAACTTCAATTTTATCGCCGGTAAACAAAACAGACTTAACCGCCTGCGCCAATTGATTCATATTAAGGATACTAATGCCTTGCAAGGCAGCCATTCGGTCGAGATTAAAATCTGTTGTACATATTTTTGCGTCCATCATCTTAGCTAAACGGATCAATTTTGAATCGACCGGTTCATTATTCGCCAAATCATCCTCATGAATATGAATATCCATTTTTGGATCTTCCTGCATGCGGCGCAATAATTCTAAACCTCGTCGTCCGCGTTCACGTTTTATATCATCACTTGAATCGGCCAAAGCCTGAAGTTCAAGCAGAATAAACCTCGGCACCACCAAACGGCCCACTAAAAAATTTGTTTTATATATGTCGCTAATCCTTCCGTCGATAATCGCGCTGGTATCGACCAAGACTATATCTTCTTTAACATTTTGTCGACGGAATTTCACGTAGGGAATAATAATATTAAATTCGTCTTTTCCCCGTAGGGCCATGACTGTTCCTAAATAGGAAAACACCAACGTTAAGACAACGCGGGAAACAGAATGGATAAAATCACCGAGAGGAATTAGTGACAAAATATCGGACAACAGCTTTGCCATGAAAAAACCCAACAATAAACCAAACACCATGCTTGATAGCCCTCGAACCGAAACTCGGCGCATAGAGGATTCTAAAACAATCAGCACAAAACTGCTCACAAATCCAATACCCGCCCCGAATAAGGGTTCATGCAGCAGACTTCCGACATAATAGCCAATAACGCCGCTTAAGATTAAAAAAAAGATCCGGATAAAAAATAACGTCATTCCATACTCCTGTTTCTAAATCTGATTAATGAAATCCAGAGCTTCCCGCACCGTTTCAACGGGGATAATTTCAATGGACTTATTCAGCTCGACATTAGATTTAATATTATTTTTAGGGATGATGCAGCGCTTAAAACCAAGTTTTTGCGCTTCATTAACCCTTAAAGCGATTTGAGAAACGCTCCTGATTTCCGACGACAATCCGACTTCTCCGACGACAGCTGTCGAACGGTCAATCGGTTTATCTAAAAGAGCCGTAGCTAAAGCCAGCGCAACGGCTAAATCAGCACCGGGATCAATCAACTTTACACCACCGACGATATTTAAAAATACATCCTTATCCTGAAGATTCAGCCCTAAACGTTTGTCGAGGACGGCGATCAATAAAGCCAAACGATTTGTATCAAATCCTTCCGCCTTCTGCCGGACCATATTGAAACTGGAACGGCTGACAAGACCTTGAACCTCGACGAGAAATGGACGTGTACCTTCTATAATCGGAACAACGGCTGAACCAGTCGTATCTTTCGGCCGCTCTGATAAAAATATTTCCGACGGATTAGGCACCTCATTTAAACCATTGGCCATCATTTCAAATAAACCGATTTCATTCGTCGATCCGAAACGGTTTTTCGTAGCCCTTAATATTCTGTACGACGAATAACGCTCACCTTCAAAATATAAGACAGTATCCACAATGTGTTCTAAGACGCGCGGGCCGGCTAATGTGCCTTCTTTAGTGACATGACCAATCAAAAATAATGAAAAACCTTTTGTCTTCGCCGTATGGGTTAAAATGGCTGAACATTCTCGCACTTGACTGACGCTGCCCGGCGATGAACCTAATTCCGGCTGATAAATCACCTGAACCGAATCAATGACCACGACGTCCGGTTTCATCTTTTTGATATAGTCTAAAATGGAATTCAAATCCACTTGATTAACGATATATAATGATTTTGTTTCTTTTTTACTGATTCGCTGAGCCCGCAGGCTGGTCTGTTTGACCGATTCCTCACCGCTGACATACAAAACTTTCAATTTGTTTTCACTTAAAGCGCAGCCTAATTGTAAGGAAAGCGTCGATTTACCAATTCCCGGATCCCCGCCGATTAAAGTCACCGAACCAGGAACAATCCCTCCGCCTAAGACGCGGTCTAGTTCTTGAATATTGGTTAAATAGCGTTTTTCGTCTTTAAATTGAACATCTTCGAGGAGAATGGGCTGGTCATTATACGAAATATCGGAATGTTTAGGATGAATGACGGAGGTCGTTTGCATTTCTTCGACGAGCGAATTCCAAGCGTTACAACCTGTGCATCTTCCTTGCCAACGGCTGGACTGTGTCCCGCATTCCTGGCAAACATACATTGTTTTTGTTTTCATATTAACCTTATTAACAATCAATGGCATAAGGTGTATTAAAATTGCGTCGACCGTTCAATACCAAAAATGGCCGTCTCTTCATCATCCTTAGAACCAACGACGTCTTCCGTGCGTATAAAATATTTTACTTCTGCCGAATTTTCGCCAGCCTCATTAAACCGTTTTATGGTCCATTCTTTTTCTGTGTCGGATTCTTTCACAAACGCAGCGACTTTAAGATTTTTGATTTGGCTTTTTAAATTCTTTCCGTCGATAGTAATCGGCCCGTTAAATAAAAAACTCATCCCGTCAGCCTTGGAAAGATTGGACGTGTTATCGATGGTAAAATGCGGATAGGTGCCTTCCATATTCAAAACGATGCTGTCAAAGTTATAATCTAAAATATTTGTATGAAAACTTTTAAAATTCCCTTTTAAATAAGGCTGATCTAAAGTGCCTGTGGCCTTGATTTCTCCGGCGACATCTCCGCTGGATGATTCATATTTATCTTTTCTCATCCAGAATTTTAAAAAGTCAGACATCGGCATACTATCGATATTTATTAAAACATCCAATTTGTACGGATCTGCCAAATCCACTAAACCTTTAGCACCAACCGGCCCAAATGATAAATTGGCGATGGTCAGTTTTTTATTTTCAATCTTATAAGATCCAGACAACTCTCTAACCGGCTTGAAATCGACCATGGAATAATTGCTCCACAGTGTTCCGATGATCGCCGGATCCACATTTTCCGATCTTTTTATTTCTACTTCGCCCTCTATCTGACTGCTGAGGTCGAAGGTGCATATATTCAAATGAGTAATATCAAATTTAAAGTGATATTTATTTTTTTCTAACCGCTCGACAATTGTCTTAACGGATGTTTCCGTATCGATATTATAATTTATTTGGAGTTGATGTTTCTGAAAATCGATGACTCCATTAAAATTCAATATCTCTTTGGCGGAGACACCCCGCGTACCCATCCAAAAAATGATGAAGAGTAACCATGTTGTTCGTCGTATCATTAGGTGAATACTAATTTCTCCTCTACGCGCTCAGCCTTGATTTTACTTCCTTCTTTAAACACACCGGAAATAATGTCTTCGGCTAATGGATCTTCGAGCAAACGTTGAATGGTTCGTTTAAGAGGACGCGCCCCGTAAACCGGATCGAATCCTTTTTCAATGATTAACTCAAATGCATCTTTGCTCAATTCAACTTTGATGTCTTTATCTTTTAACCTTTTCAGAACACCTTCAATTTCGAGCTGAACAATCTTTTTCAAATCTTCTCTGGTCAAAGATTTAAAAACAATGATTTCATCAATACGGTTTAAGAATTCCGGCTTAAATGTCTTTTTAGACATTTCAAGCAACCGTTCTTTCATTCCTTCATAAGTGGCATCTGTATTTTGTTCGCCAAAACCTAAATTTCCCGCGGTGCCAATCATATGCGCTCCGACGTTGGATGTCATGAGAATAATCGTATTTCGAAAATCAACTTTTCTCCCCAAACTGTCCGTTAATCGGCCTTCTTCAAAAACTTGAAGAAGAAGATTAAAAACATCTGGATGGGCTTTTTCAATTTCATCCAATAACACGACAGAATACGGTCTTCGTCGGACTTTTTCCGTTAATTGTCCGCCTTCTTCATATCCGACATAACCGGGAGGCGCGCCGATTAAACGGGAAACATTAAATTTATCCATATACTCGCTCATATCAATTTGAATCAGTGAATCTTTTCCACCGAATAAAAATTCCGCGATTGTCTGAGCCAATAATGTTTTACCAACGCCCGTAGGCCCGAGGAAAATAAATGAACCAATCGGCCGGCGAGGATCTTTGATTCCGGCGCGTGATCGACGAATGGCGCGAGCCATGGAGCTGATTGCTTCCTGTTGTCCAACAACTGCCGCCGTAAGATGGTCTTCCAATTGAAGAAGTTTCTTCGTTTCCTTTTCTTCCAACCGTACCAAAGGAACCTTAGTCCACTGCGAAACAATCTTGGCGATGTCCTCGTAACCAATTGTAATGGAAACTTTATCGCGTTCTTCTGACCATTTATTTTTAATCACTTCAAGTTTATCGCGGGTTTCGCGTTCTTTGTCCCGCATTTTAGCGGCTTTTTCAAAATCTTGACTTTTAATAAAAGCCTCTTTTTCCTGCTTCAGTGATTCAATTTCAGATTCGAGTTCTTTTAAATCCGGCGGAACAACCATGGCGGATAATCGCGCTTTGGCTCCAGCCTCGTCGAGAATATCAACAGCTTTATCCGGAAGAGCACGGCCGGAAATATAACGTTCGGATAATTTAACCGCCGCTTCTAAGGATTCATCAGAAAATTTAACCCGATGATGCGCTTCATATTTATCGCGTAACCCTTTTAGAATTAAGATGGCTTCTTCCGAACTCGGCTGCTCGACGGTAATCGTCTGAAAACGTCGTTCAAGCGCTGTATCTTTTTCAATATGTTTGCGGTATTCATCGAGCGTTGTTGCGCCGATACATTGAATCTCTCCTCGAGAAAGGGCAGGCTTTAAAATATTAGCCGCGTCAATAGCACCTTCCGCTGCACCAGCTCCGACGAGCGTGTGAAGTTCGTCGATGAATAAAATGATTTTTCCCGAACGTCGAATTTCATCCATAATCGCTTTGATGCGCTCTTCAAACTGGCCGCGATACTTCGTTCCCGCGATCATTAAAGCTAAATCAAGAACGATAATAATTTTGTCTCTTAAAATTTCAGGAACTTCACCTTTGATAATTTTTTGTGCTAAACCCTCGACGATGGCCGTTTTACCGACACCGGCTTCACCTAAAAGGACTGGATTATTTTTCGTCCGTCGAGATAATATCTGCAAAATACGGTCAATTTCTTCTTTTCGTCCGATGACCGGATCCAGCTTGCCGTCTTTGGCTAATTTATTTAAATTACGGCCATACACATCGATCGCCGGAGTTTTATCATTTTTGACCGGTTCTTGTGTTCCGTAACCCGGAATACCCGAACCTAATAATTCCATCACTTCATTTCGAAGTTTTCCTAAATCCAAACCTAAATTGAGAAGTACACGATACGCCATTCCTTCACCTTCTTTGACCAATCCAAGAAGAAGATGTTCGGTGCCGATATAATTATGTCCTAATGCGCGTGCTTCCTCGGCGGAAAGTTCCAATGCTTTTTTTGAACGCGGCGTGAATGGAATATCGCCTAACACTTGAGTTTGCGGCCCGGGTTGAACTAATTTTTCCACTTCAATTCTAATGGTTTCTAAATCTAATCCCAATTTTTGAAGAACAGCAGCGGCAACACCTTCACCTTCACGCACCAAACCCAAAAGAAGATGTTCGGTCCCGATATAATCGTGATTAAATCGTCGAGCTTCTTCTTTGGCATAAACAATAACTTTTCTAGCCCTTTCAGTAAAACGATTGAACATTTCTATGTTCCTCCCAATTTTTTACGAATAAGATTAGCTCTTTTCGCGTCCCGCTCAGCGGCGGTCAATTTTTTGCCACCGATTTTCTGCAAATGCGCGGGTTGAATAGTAATAAAGAGTTCATTGATGGATTTGCGGTTAATTTCTTTGAGAATTCCCAGATCAATTCCCAAGCGAACCATCGACAATAAATCGACGGTCTCTTGGCTGGTGATGATGTGCGCATTCTTTAAAATACCATATGAACGAAAGATTTTGTCTTCCAACATGGGTTTATTCTGAAGTAACAATGCCTGACGAGCTTGCTCTTCTTGTTCAATGACCTGACGAATAAGACCTTTGATATTCTGAAGCACGTCGGTCTCGCTGTGCCCCATAGACAATTGATTGGAAATTTGATAAATATTTCCGCTGGCCTGTGTACCTTCTCCGTAAAAACCTCGAGAGGCAAAATTCAATTTTGAAATGGCGGCCATGACTTTATTAATTTGTTTGGTCATGACGAGGGCGGGTAAATGAAGCATCACGGATCCGCGCATCGCGGTTCCTGTATTCGTCGGGCAGGCCGTTAAATATCCCCAATGCATGGAATAGGCAAAATCAAGTTTTTCAGACAAAGCGTCGTCGATATTATTGATCATCTCCCACGCTTGATCTAAATTAAGGCCTGATTGCATCACCTGGATACGAAGATGATCTTCTTCATTGATCATCACAGATAATTCTTCTTCACGGGAAATCAAAACAGCTTTACCGTCGGGATTAGCCGCATGATCATGGCTGATCAGATGGCGTTCAATGAGAAATTGTTTGTCAACATTATCTAGTTCACTAATTTTAAACAGCGACGATGTCTTGAAGTATCCGACTTCTTCAATGGTATTATGAACCGTCGTCAGGATTTGATTTAGTTCTTTTTTACTCGCCTTGTTGGGAAACGGCATTCCGGTAAGATTGCGGGCTAAGCGAATTCTCGACGACATAACAATATTCGCGTGCTCACCGCTCCCCTTTAACCATTCCCCCGTATTATTAATAAACTCGTCTAGTCTCATTTTTTCTTTTTATTCTCAATATCACGGATTTGGTCACGCAATTGTGCAGCCTTTTCAAAATCTTCGAGTTGAATGGCTTCCATTAATTTGGTTTTCATCTCTTGTAAATCTACAACCTTTTTCTTATCCGATTGAGGCATCTTTTTCGGTGTTTTGCCAAAATGATGATTAGAACCGTGAATTTTTTTCAACAGCGTCGATAAATGGGTCTTGAATGCCTCATAGCATTCACTGCATCCTAATCGGCCAAACTTTCGAAAATCATCGTACGTAATGCTGCAGGTTGGGCATTTTAAGTCAACTTTTTCAGCTGACTTGACTTGCTTGCCGAAATCCGTTAATCCCGCTAAAAGGTCCGATAATCCGAACTGCTGCTCCATTTGAACACTTTTCTCACGAGCGCACTCTTCGCATAAATGCATCTCTGACATTTGCTCGTCGACAATTTCCGTCAAATGGACTGTCGCTTTTTTATTACACAAATCGCACTTCATTAATATTTTACTCCCTCGGATCGGGTCACATCATGAAATTTTTTCAACAGCTTGGTTGTAATCGGGCCTGGTTTTCCAGCGCCTATCACTCGTCCATCCACTTTAACAACCGGAATAATCTCAGCCGCTGTTCCGGTCAGAAAACATTCATCCGCCGTGTAAACTTCATGACGGGTGACAAATGCTTCTTTAGCTTCAATCTTCATTTTCTCGGCGATATCAAGAATTGCTTGCCTGGTAATTCCTCGCAAATGGCCTTGAATCGGTGTTAAAAGTTTACCTTTCTTAATCAGAAAAATATTATCGCCCGTACATTCCGCCACATAACCGTGTTGGTCCATCATAATCGCTTCATTATAGCCGGCATTACCAGCCTCGATCTTAGCCAAAATATTATTCAAATAATTCAATGACTTCAATTGAGGATTAAGCGCGTCGGGATGATTACGGATAGTCGGTACCGTAATAATTTCCATGCCCTTATTATACAATTCTTTGGGATAAAGAGTAATTTTATCCGTGATAATTATGACGCTAGGTTTCCCGAAACATTTTTTTGGGTCTAAACCAAGATCCCCTTCTCCTCGAGAAACAATGACGCGTATATACGCATCGGTTAACTTATTCGCTTTAAGTGTATCGACGACGGCTTGAGATAACTCTTTCTTCGTCATTTTTGGATCGATCATCAGCGTATGCAATGTTTCAAAAAGCCGCTCGATATGATCATCAAGCCTGAAGACTAAACTATCATAAGAACGAATACCTTCAAACGCCCCGTCTCCATATAAAAAACCATGATCAAAGACAGAAACGACAGCCTGACTTTTATCAACCAATTTTCCACTAAGATAAATTTTCATAAACCCTTCCTTTAGTTAAAACTTTCTCTTCTATTAAACCGTCCCGCATATAAATCGTGCGGTGACATTGTTTGGCAATATTCTCGTCGTGTGTGACAATTAAGATCGTCTGTTTATTCGTTTCATTGAGCTGTATAAGCAGACTGATAATTTCTTTTCCGCTGGCCGAATCGAGATTTCCCGTCGGCTCGTCAGTTAAGATTATTTTTGGTTTATTAATTAAAGCCCGGGCAATCGCCACTCTTTGCTGTTCCCCGCCGGATAATTGATTCGGTTTATGCTTTAAACGATTCTGTAATCCTAACTGCGTTAATATGGCCGTCGCTCTTTCCTTGACTTCGTTATTTTTTGCCGTTCCCTGAATAAAGGCTGGAAGCATGACATTCTCAAGCGCGTTAAATTCCGGAAGCAGATGATAAAACTGAAAGACAAATCCAATCTTGTCATTACGCATTTTCGCCCGGAATTCATCTTTTAACCGATAAATATTTTCTCCATCCAAAAGAACCGTCCCGCTCGTCGGTGTGTCTAAGCCTCCGATGATATGTAACAAGGTAGATTTACCAGCCCCGGAAGGCCCAACGATGGCGACAATTTCACCGGCGCTGATTTGAATATCCACTCCTTTTAGAACTTCAAGGGTCTCTTTGGCCTGCTTATATTCTTTTCGGATTGCTTGCGCCTGCAATATAATTATATCCATTCTCTTATTACTCATATCGCAAAGCCTCCACCGGTTCAAGGTTGGCGGCCTGGGATGCCGGGTAAATCGTTGCGCCGAAACTAATAATGAGCGCAGCGCCGAGAATGGCAACCATATCTGATATTTGTATTTCAACCGGCACATGACTCATCGCATATATTTCCGCAGGGACTTCAACATAGGTTTTTAATATATAACAAATGGTTAAGCCAAGAAAAGTTCCCCAAAAAATTCCGCGCAGACCAATATACATACCTTGTTTTGTGAAAATTCGTCGAATAGATTTTTTAGGCACACCGATGGACTTCAAAACGCCGATATCATGAACTTTACTCGTCACCGTTACGATCAGCGTGCTGATAATATTAAATGACGCGATGAGAATCATTAATGTCAAAATGATAAACAAACCCAATTTCTCAAGATGAAGCGCTTGGAATAAATTTTTGTTGGAATCAATCCATGTTTTAACAAGATATTTAAAACTGAACTTCGCGTAAATAATTTTCTTATAATCATCAGCCAAATAAGGATCTTTTAATGTGATCCCGATACCGCTGACGATATCATCTTTTATACTAAAAATATTTTGAGCTGTTTTAAGATTAGTAACAATGAGACCTTGGTCTAATTCAATCATTTCGGTCTTAAAAATTCCGGCCACGACGAGATTATGCCGCCAGCCTTCGCCGGAAATCCCAGTTCCAGGTGAGATCAGAGTGATTATGCTTCCAATGTCATATCCGTAAAATCTGGCTAATTCACTACCGATAAACACTTTTCCTTCCGTTAAACTTTCTAAACGGCCTCGAACGAGATATTTACTGACCTGAACTTCACTCTTGGTTTGAATACCTCGCAACAAAAGAGCCATGGCTTGGCCCGAACTCTCTAAATAAATATTACCCTGAATATACGCCGATGCGCTTTGAATGCCGTCGACGGCAATAAGTTTACTCTGTAATTCTTCATAATCTTTGATTCCGTTTTCTTTTTCGATCATGATATGCGGCGTGATACCGACGATTTTTTCCCGAAGATTATTCCCAAAACCTGTCATAACGGCAATGACCACAATAAGGGCCATGACACCGATAGCGACACCAGCGACGGAAATAAAATTCAAAAACTTTAAAAACCGGCCGTGACTTGATCTTAGGTATCGATAGCTAATCCAGTTTTCATAATTCATTTTTATATTCCTTTGGATAGTTCATTTACTGCAGAAGGCAAGGCATTCAGATCGAAAAATTATTGTATCGGCTTCATCAATGGGAAAAAAATTACGTCTCGGATGGACGCAGAATCTGTTAACAGCATAACGAGCCGGTCGATGCCGATTCCCAATCCGCCCGCCGGAGGCATACCATACTCCAAGGCGTGCAGAAAGTCTTCATCGATAGACCGATTTCCTGTTTCCACATCATCGTCTAAATCTTCCATCAATCGTCGACGCTGTTCGATAGGATCATTGAGCTCAGAATAAGCATTACCGATTTCCATGCCGGCGACAAAGGCTTCAAAACGCGCGGAAATCGCTGGATTATCCGGAAGAGTTTTCGCTAAAGGGCACAAAAATGTAAAATAATCGGTGAAAAAAACGGGATTGACGATTTGATCTTCTTCCAATAAATCTTCCGCAATTTTCATAACCGCTGAACGTGTCAATTTATCAACTTTAACCGAACCGGTTTTATGCGCTTTAACTTTGCTTAACATCACACTAGCCT
>JAGOSC010000011.1 GCA_018062515.1 Candidatus Omnitrophota bacterium | reverse complement strand
CTAAATAATAATGACCTATTATATTAAAGATTTCTCGAGGGTCAAGAAAAATATTAAACCCGCTTACTCATCTTTGACAACGACATTTGCAATGGATGTGACAATATCTGGGCCAGTAAGGGATATTAACTTAACACCCACCGCGCTTCGGCCGGTTTGACGGACTTCCGCCGGAGAACAGCGAACAATCATCCCTTCTTTAGTCACCACCATCATTTCATTGCCTTCCATGACGGATAAAACTCCGACAACAAGACCGTTTCTGTCCGTGACTTTAACATTAATAATACCTTTACCGCCGCGCGTTTGAATACGGTAATCATTAAAATCTGATCTCTTGGCAAAACCTTTTTGCGTAACAGACAAAAGCGTACTGCCTGTTTTAGCGACATCTGGAGGAAACACAATCATGCTTACGACTTCATCATTCTTCGCCAAGCTTATGCCCCGTACCCCTCGAGCGGAGCGACCTAAGTCTCTTATATTCTTCTCAGGAAATCTTAGCGCCTTACCTTCGCGAGTGGCCAAAATGATTTCACTTTTTCCGCCGCTTAACGCTGTGCCAATCAATGCATCGCCTTTATCTAATGTAATACCGACGATTCCGCCTTTGCGCGGATTGCCGAACAAAGATAAATTCGTCTTCTTAACATTTCCTTGGGCGGTGGCCATCACCAATGAAAACTCTTCTGAGAAATTCTTAACGGCGACGATAGAACTTATTTGTTCATCTTTCTGCATGGATAAAAGATTAACAATATTTTTACCCTTGGCGGTGCGCGCAGCGACGGGAATTTCGTAAACTTTAAGCCAACGCACAATTCCAAGATTAGAAAATATCAGCAAATAATCTTTTGATGAAGCGACAAAGAGTTGTTTAACAAAGTCCTCTTCCCTCATGGACATTGCCGATACGCCTTTTCCACCGCGTTTTTGTTTTCGATATGTTGAAACGGCGAGTCGTTTGATATATCCGGTATTGCTAATTGTAATCGCCATATCTTCTTCGGTGATTAAATCTTCAATCTCAATTTCTTCAGCTTTGCCCGCGATTTCGGTTCTTCGTTCATTTGAATATTTATTCTTTACTTCAATAAGCTCATCTTTAATGATGCCGTCGATTTTTTTCTCGGACGCTAAAATGGCTCGATAATTATCGATGTCCGTCAGCAATTCTTTATATTCATTTTCAATCTTATCGCGCTCTAAAGCGGTTAACCGCTGAAGTTGCATTTCCAAAATAGCTTGAGCTTGTATTTCGGACAAACCAAACTTATCCATCAAACTAACTTTGGCAGCTTGTGTGCTTTTTGATTCTCGAATCGTTTTGATAATTTCATTAATATTATCAATCGCAATTCGTAATCCTTCGAGGATGTGCGCTCTTTTTAAAGCCCGATCCAAATCAAACTGCGTCCTTCGACGGATAATAATGCGTCGATGATCCACATAATGGACTAAAATTTCTTTTAAATTTAATACCTTGGGTCGGCTATTAACTAAAGCAAGATTAATAATCCCAAAAGTAGTTTCCAGTTGTGTATGTTTATACAAACTATTAAGAATAATTTGCGGTTCGACGTCGCGCCGCAATTCGATGACAATACGTATACCGTCTTTATCCGACTCATCGCGTATATCGGTAATACCTTCTATCTTCTTATTCTGGACGAGATCCGCGATGGTTTGAATCAAATTTGATTTATTGACTTGATAAGGTATTTCCGTAACGATGATCGAATCTTTTTTTCCTTGCTGTTTTTCAATCAGCGCTTTGGCACGTATAATGATTTTTCCCCGACCAGTCTCATAAGCGTCTTTAATACCTTCCCGGCCGCAAATGATTCCTCCCGTCGGAAAATCCGGCCCTTTGATCGTTTTACTCAAATCTTTGATGGTGATTTCCGGATCTTCGATCAATTTTACTGCCGCATCAACCACTTCAGCTAAATTATGCGGAGGCATGTTAGTCGCCATCCCGACAGCAATACCGCTGGAGCCATTGACGAGCAAATTCGGAATAGTCGCCGGAAGGATTTCCGGTTCTTTGTGTTCACCGTCGAAATTTGGTACAAAATTAACTGTATTTTTATCAATATCCGCTAACATGGCCATCGCAATCGGTGCAAGCTTCGCTTCCGTGTAACGGTAAGCGGCAGCCGCATCTCCATCGATGGAACCAAAGTTTCCTTGTCCTTCGATTAAAGGATAACGCAATGAAAAGTCCTGCACCATGCGCACGAGCGTATCATAAACCGCCATATCACCGTGAGGGTGGTATTTTTTCAAAACTTCCCCGACGACACCAGCACATTTTGAAAACCGCTTATTCGGCAATAAACCTTCATCATACATCGCGTATAATATTCTTCGGTGGACCGGCTTTAAACCGTCACGCACATCCGGCAGCGCACGCCCGACAATAACGCTCATCGAATAAGCCAAATAAGACTTCTTCATTTCATCTTCGATATAAACCGGAATTATTTTTTCCTGAATGGATGGATCTTGCATTAGTAATGCCTTTCTTGATTTCTATTCTTAGATATCCAAATTTTTAACTTCATGAGCATTCGCTTCAATGAATTCCCGACGAGGCGCCACTTCATCACCCATCAGCATCGTAAATGTTTTATCAACTTCAACAACGTCTTCCAACGTTACTTTTAAAATAGTTCTCTTTTTAGGATCCATGGTTGTTTCCCAAAGTTGAGTTGGATTCATTTCACCAAGACCTTTATACCGCTGAATGTAAATACCTTTATTGGCCTGTACGCGGATATATTCCAAAACTTCCTGCAAAGAATAAAATTCATTTTTATCATCATCATTCTCGATGTAAAAAAGCGGCCGTAAAACAGGTTTATCAGTCTTTGGAGCTGCTGTTTTCTTTTTGCTCACATTGACTTCCAAGGGTTCTGTGATAATTGGCCGGACATATTCCATTGAGGTCAGCTCATGTTTAGATAATCGTTCTTCAATCAGCTCCAGATCGTTATGTTCAAAAATTTCCTGATATTTTACATCTTCGGAAGCTTGGGTCAATTTTGCTAATTCGTCGTCGCTGGTTAAATAATGATTTTCGGTATGCATCTTTATAATATATTTGGGCATTTTTCCGGTTTTTGTATTTAAATTTTTGATATATGCCTCAAAATCAATACCTTTTCGTTTTAAAATCCCAATAATTCTTTCCAAATCGACGAGCGTATTTAATATGTCTTTAAATTGCGCATTGTTATAATTTTTTGAACCCTTAATTTTATTGAATTTTACACCTTCTGTTCCCATATCCAAAATAAGTTCACTCATCTCCTCTTCAGATTCAATATATTCTTCCCGCTTTCCTCTTTTAATTTTATATAACGGAGGCTGAGCAATATAAACATGGCCGGCTTCAATCAAAGGACGCATTTGACGATAAAGCAGTGTGAGAAGAAGTGTTCGAATGTGTGATCCGTCGACGTCAGCGTCACACATAATAATAAGTCGATGATACCGGAGATTTTCCAAATTAAAATCACTTCCAACACCAGCACCTAAAGCTGTAATAATCGTGCGAATTTCTTCATTACTTAATATTTTATCTATACTCGATTTCTCGACGTTTAATATCTTTCCTTTTAATGGAAGTATAGCTTGAAACGTCCGGTCACGGCCTTGTTTGGCTGAACCGCCGGCCGAATCCCCTTCCACTAAATATATTTCACATAGAGAAGGATCACGTTCAGAACAATCCGCCAATTTACCGGGGAGTCCGCCCGACTCAAGAGCACCTTTTCGACGGGTTAATTCGCGAGCTTTACGCGCCGCTTCTCGAGCCCGTGAAGCTGTAATAACTTTATCGATGATTTTATTAGCTATCGGAGGGTTTTCTTCAAAGAATACACTCAATGCATCCAGTGTCGTCGACGCGACAATACCTTCGACTTCTGAATTTCCCAATTTTGTTTTGGTCTGTCCTTCAAATTGGGGATCAGGTATTTTTACGCTGATGACCGCGGTCAAACCTTCTCGCGTATCATCACCAACAATATTGATATTATCTTTGAGTAATTTCTTCGCTTTGGCATAATTATTAACTGCGCGTGTCAACGCTGATCGAAATCCACTTAAATGCGTTCCACCTTCGGAAGTATTAATATTATTAGCATAAGTAAATACATTTTCCGAATAGCCAGTATCATATTGCAAAGCCACTTCGATTTGAATATTATCTTTTTCCTTTTGAAAATAAACCACTTTTTTATGAATGATTTCTTTTTTTTCCGTCAAGTCTTCAATAAATGAAACAATGCCTCCCTCAAAAACAAACTCATTTTCTTTTTGTTTTCCATCTCTCTCGTCGATCAGTTTTATCTTCAACCCTCTATTTAAAAACGCCAACTCACGCAATCTTTTAGCTAACGTATCATAAGAATATTTTGAGGTTTGAACAAAAATAGTTTCATCCGCTTTAAAGGTAACTTTTGTTCCGGTTGTTTTTGTTTTTCCGACGACAGTTAACTTCGATTTCGTCGCGCCTTTTTCAAAACGTTGATGATGAATTTTTCCATCGCGTTTTACTTCAACCTCTAACCAAGTCGATAAAGCATTAACACAGCTTACCCCGACGCCGTGCAGACCGCCGGAAACTTTATAGGAATCATGATCAAATTTTCCTCCCGCATGAAGTGTGGTTAAAACGACTTCGACGGCAGGTTTTTTCTCTGTCTTGTGAATATCAACCGGAATACCGCGGCCATTATCAGTAACTGATACAGAATCACCTTCGTGAATAACCACTTCAATTTCTGTACAAAAACCAGCTAATGCCTCATCGACGGAATTATCCACGACCTCATAAACCAAATGATGTAATCCGCGCGTAAACGTATCTCCGATATACATGGCTGGTCTTTTACGAACAGCCTCCATACCTTCTAATATTTGTATATTATCAGCGTCGTAATTTTGATTCTTTTTAGGTTTCTCTTTATCAGTCATATTTTTTGAAGCCTCATTTCTTTCCCAGCTATGTAATTTTTCCGATCTTGAAAGTTATACTTTCAATTGTTGGAATTTCTTCTTTTAATTGTTCTAATATTTTCATCTTCCTAGTACTCATTTGATATAACCACGCCGGAGAATCGACATAAACGGAAACTTTTCCATTGTTTATACCTATTAATTTAGTATGTTTTAATTCAACATCCTTTAATAAACTAATCCATACGCGGTCTATTTTTTTATTATCTGGTGATTTTCTATCCGCAATATTACCAATAACACTCTTAAGAATATCCCCTATATTATCCATAGTGAAATCTTAATATCTATTAAATTCTTAATTTTTAATTAAATACGCATAGGTAGGGCTAAATATAAATAATCATTCATACGCATGACCGCTGGTTTATCCACACCTAACAATTCCATATTTATTTTTTCTTCATTGATGTTTTTTAAAAAATCAATTAAGAATTGTGGGTTAAAACCAACCACCATTTCCGATCCTTTATATTCAACAGGAATTTCTTCTCTTGATTCTCCAACATCTGGTGTACTTTTGGATATAACCATTTTATCTGAAAAAATTTCAAATTTTACAGCCTGAAAATCCGGCGTCGCCAATAAATTCGCTCGGCGAATGGAAGATAATAACTCTTGAGTGTTCATGACTATTCTATTTTCAGCTTGTTTTGGAATAACCTGATTATAATTAGGGAATTCCCCTTCAATAATTCTGGTAGCAATTAAGGTACCATCAATATTAAATAAAACCTGATTAGTACCAATTGTTAATGATAAATTCCCATCATCCTTTAAATTTCTATTAATTTCATGGATGGCTTTGATAGGAATAATAACATTAACATCTTTTTTTAACGTCGATTCTATTTTTCGATCAATTTTTGCCAACCTTCTACCATCCGTAGCTACGATTCTCATAATATTATTATTTATCTCTAATAAGACACCATTTAAAACATATCTTGATTCTTCATGAGATACAGCAAAAGATGTTAGTTTTAACATTTCCTTAAAAGTATTTTGACTGATTTGAACGTTTTCCTTATTATTGAATTCTGGAAATTTCGGAAATTCATCTTTTGGTAAACCAATCAATTTAAAACGATAGTTTTTTCCTTCAATATCAATTTGATTATTCTTTTTTGTGGTAATTGTAATATCCCCACCTGGTAATTCTTTAATGATATCGCTAAATCTTTTTGCGGGAATAGTTATTGCGCCTTCTTCAACTGTTTCCACAGGTATTTCACATGAAATTCCAATATCTAAATCGGTCGCATTTAATTGTAAAACATTTCCTTTAGTCTCTATTAATATATTAGATAATATAGGAAGTGTAATTTTATTAGATACGACATTCTGAACAGTTTGTATGCCTTTTACTAAATTTTCCTTTGTAACTTTAAATTTCATTTATTAACACCTCTTGTATTTTATATTTTTAATTAAATCTAGCCGTAATATTAGTAGGGCCTGTTGATTTTGTTAACATGTATGTAACTTGTTTAATTATAATTATTTACAAATATAAAATCTGTTGAAAATCTATGGATAAAAAAAGCTTATTGCTTTAATTGCGAGGATAACTTTAGAACAGCACTTTTCAGATTTTCATCCTTTTGCATCTCTTGTTCGATCTTTTTACACGAATGTAAAACGGTTGTATGATCTTTTCCACCAAAGGCATTACCAATTTCGGGAAAAGACATACTGGCTGTGGTTCGAGCTAAATACATAGCCACCTGTCTTGCTAAAACAATATTTTTATTTCTTTTTGTGGAGCGTAAATCACTTAGGCTCATATTGAAAAATTCACAAGCTGCCTTTTGAATCATTTCAATGCTGATAATTTTTACACTTTGACGCACCATATCTTTAAGGATGATTTTAGCTAAATCAAGCGAAAGATGTTTTTCTTCTAATAAAGCATAAGCGGCAACACGAATGAGCGCGCCCTCTAATTCACGAATATTTGTTTTAATTTGTTCGGCAATAAAATAAATGACATCATCAGGTACTTTAACTGTTTCTGATTCCATTTTTTTTCTTAAAATAGCAACTCTGGTTTCAAAATCCGGCGGCTGAATGTCTGTCGTTAAACCCCAAGAAAATCGCGAACGTAAACGTTCATCCAGGTAAGATATTTCTCTCGGATGGCGGTCGGAAGTAATAATGATTTGTCGACGATTGTCATGTAAATAATTAAAAGTATGAAAGAATTCTTCCTGAGTCGATTCTTTTCCGGCAATGAATTGAATATCGTCAATTAATAACACATCAATGTCACGATAACGTTTTCTAAAGTCATTCGTCGAGCGGGTACGGATAGAATCAATCAATTCATTGGTAAATTTTTCAGAAGACATATAAAAATGTTTTAGGTGAGGATGCAATATGGAAATTTTATGCGTGATCGCTTGAATCAAATGAGTTTTTCCTAAACCCACATGCCCATGTATGAATAAAGGGTTATACGCTTTGGCAGGTGATTCAGCGACGGCCAGACTGGCCGCTGCCGTAAATCGGTTTGATGATCCGACAACGAAATTATCAAAGGTAAAACGTGTATTTAATTTTGATAATGACGTCGTTGTCTCTTGAGAAAAACCTTTTTTTAATTCAATTAATCGATCGCGCGTATCTTTTTTTAATATATTAGGATTGACTGTAAATTCAATTTCAAATCGACGCTCAGAAACATTTTTTAGCGCAGCATAAATAAATTCTTGGTAATGCTCAATGATCCAGTTTTTAAAGAAATCATCCGGAGTTTCAATGTTTAAAGTATTGGGTGTTGTTTCATTGGCGTGCACGGTAGAGAACCAGGTCTCATACGATGTGTCACCGATTTTAGATCTAATTTCGTTTTGGGCGCTTTTCCAGATCTCAGCAAGGCTCATAAAAAGAGATGACTCCGGTGAAATGATGAGTTGATAAGGTTTAAAGTGTAAGTCGTTGTAAATAAGTTACTTACAGCTATAAAAATTTTTGATTAACAAGTTTTCCACAGGTAAAGAATAACTATTTAATCGACGATAACTTCTGTCTGTGAACATTTTTTCAATCCGAATATCGAAATTTTTGAAAAGAATATATGTATCATTAGCGAAGTAAGAATGTATTATAACAAAGAAAAAATGCATTTCAATTCTTATTTATGGGCAGATCATATTATTTTTACTTTTTGGTTTCAGAGGCTCGCGACGTCAGAAAATGTGTCGATAAAGGTGTAACGCTTTGATAATTATAAACTTTCGAACTAGGCTGATCAAATGTCTTGACTATCATATGACCTATGTTATAATTTACCCCAATTAAGATTTTAAAAATAAAACCACTCAAATTTTATGTAGTTTTTAATTACTACTATTTAGGGAAAAAAAATGAAAAAAACTTTAAAAACACCAACAATACTTAAAGGCAAAAAAACTCATGGTTTTCGAAAAAGAATGAGCACCCGAGATGGACGAGATGTTCTTAGTCGTCGTAGGGCAAAAGGCCGAAAAAGTCTGACAAAATAATTCGCAACCCTCCTGTTGAAAACAAAAATCAAAATATTAATTTTCCATGCAAAAGTGTGGTATGGTTTATAAAATATGGAAAAAAGACTTGTTTTATCTTTTATATTGTCCTTCCTGATTCTCTATACTTGGGCTAGCCTAGCCCCAAAACCGGTAAAGAATCCCCCCCTGCTTAATTCACAATTAGTTGAGGGCGCTAAAGAGCCTAGCCAAATTGAAGATCCAAAAAATGAACCCGAAGCTTCCCAGGAGTCTATATCCAAAGAAAAAATTTATACTTTGGAGGCTCAAGGTTTCGTTCTTAATTTTTCTGATGTCGGCGGTAGCATAAATAAAATTTCTTTTAATGGATATGACTTAAATATGCCTTTGACAAATATTTCAACGTTCGAAGAATATGATGAAGCTATTTTCGATTTAATTGAACAAAATGAAAGTAGTATAGAATTTATCAGTAGAGTTAAAGATATCGAAATTAGAAAAAAATTTATTGTTAACGATAATCATACAATTAGCGTAGAAAATGCAATAAAAAATGAATCCTCTGTGACCAAGACTCTTCCAGTTCTTTTTAAAGGTTTCACGTTAAACATGAACAGATTGGACAATTCTAAGGTAAAGGCAGATCATGATCAATCTTTATTCGAGTATGTTTTGAGTACGAACTCAGGAATAAAGAGGAAGAATAATGCGTTTAAGTTTAATCCTAAGGAAAGCGTTGAAAAAAATGAATTGGTTAACTGGATAGGATACAGAAATCGCTACTACTGTGCAATTGCTAAGCCAAATTTCATATCAAGTGGATACACAGTGCGCGTTGTTGACGAAATGAGATTGGACATTATTGTCCATTCTAGTGATAATCAGTTTAAACCGAATGAAGAGAAACAATTTAATTTTACTTACTACTTTGGTCCAGAGAAGACTGAGTTTCTGTCGACTTATAAGGCAGGATTTGAAAGTATTAAAAGGTACTACAAATTTTGGTTATTTGATTCTATTGCTAAGTTTATCGATTGGATTATGAAGATTCTTCATAAGGTTATACCAAACTGGGGTATTTCCATTATTTTGATTAGTATTCTTATATACTATGGTACCTACCCATTAACAGCCCGAGGCATGTCCTCGATGAAGAAAATGCAGGCTTTACAGCCAAAGATTCAGGTTTTAAAGGAAAAATATGAAAAGAATCCTCAAAAACTTAATCAGGAAATGTTGGAGTTGTATAGAAGGGAAAAGATTAATCCTGTCGGAGGCTGTTTTCCTATTTTGTTGCAAATGCCGATTTTCATTGGACTATATCAAGTTTTATGGAGAAACGTGGATTTTAAGGGTGCCAGTTTCCTTTGGATTAAAGATTTATCCCATGCGGATCGTTTATTCGTTTTAAATCATAATTTTCCTGTTATTGGGAATGAAATTAACTTATTGCCAATTTTAATGATGGTTATTATGTATTTTCAACAGAAGTTTTCATCTAAAAATATGGTATTAAGTGATCCAATGCAAATTCAACAACAAAAAATGATCGCTGTAATTATGCCATTTTTCCTTGGATTTATTTTTTATAAGTTTGCGAGCGGGCTGACACTTTATTTTACAATGTTTTATATATTTTCTACGGTGACACAATGGAAACTATCAAAAGAACCAAAAAAATAGCCAACACAATCAATACTCAATCAAAAGTTTTTGAATTTGAAGGCGACACGGTCGATGAAGCAATTAAAAATGCTTTGAGAGAATTGTCTATTGCTCGAGAAGAAATCATTATTAAGGTTGTTTCCGAGGAGAAAAAGGGTTTATTTGGCTTGAGTGGCGGGAGCCCGGCTAAGATTAGTGTAAAGTCCAAATAATAAGTAATAAGTCTTGATTTTGTAAAATTATATAGGAAAATGGTTTTAAGGTAAGTCATGAATGTTTCACGTGAAACAAAAATATCCCTCACAATTCTATGGCTAAAATAATTTCAATTTGTAATCAAAAAGGTGGAACGGGAAAAACAACCACCGTTATCAATTTAGCCGCCGCATTAGCTCAATTAGGCAAGAAAGTATTAATTGTTGATGTTGACCCTCAAGGTAATGCTACTAGTGGAGTTGGTGTTAACAAAAGTGAACTAAATAAAACAATTTATGATCTTTTGCTTCATCGCGCTAATATAGAAGAAGTAATCGTTAAAGACGTATATCCTAGTTTGGACATTATTCCCTGTAACATTAATTTAACAGGAGCTGAAATTGAGTTGGTTGGAGTTTTGTCCAGAGAGACAAGATTAAAAAATGCATTAATGTCCATTCAGAATAATTATGATTTTATATTTACGGATTCGCCGCCTTCCCTTGGTTTATTAACCCTCAATTCTTTAGTCGCCTGCCAGTCCGTCATCATTCCTATTCAATGTGAGTTTTATGCTTTGGAAGGAGTATCTCAGCTTTTAAATACCCTTAATCTAATTAAAGAAGGTTTAAATCCAAATTTATTTATTGAGGGCGTTCTTTTAACCATGGCGGACTATCGGACTAATTTAACAAACGAAGTTATAACAGAAATTAAATCGTACTTTAAAGAAAAAGTTTATAACACGATTATTCCGCGAAATATTCGATTAAGTGAAGCGCCAAGTCATGGTAAGCCAATTATGTTTTATGATCAAAATTCAGTCGGATCCATAAAATATTCGGAATTAGCCTTAGAAGTCTTGAACAATAATGATCATAAGTCATTTAAAGAGAATGGTTTAAATAGAATTCAACCTAACATCAATCAGATTGAAGAAAATAAACCACAAGTTAATTTGTAGTATTGTTCAGTAATTGAACAAGGGGGATGTTTATGGAAAATCGAGCTTTAGGAAAAGGGTTATCAGCGCTTATTCCCGAAAAATCAAAATTAACTACCCTGGAAGGTGATTCCAGCGGCCAACAAGCTTCTGTGGAATTGGTTAGCACGAGTTTAATCAGCGATAATCGACTACAGCCACGAATTAATTATAATGAAGATCGCCTTGAGGAATTAAAAAATTCAATTAGAGAGCAAGGCGTCTTACAGCCGATTTTGGTTAGAGTCAAAGGTGATGGCTATGAAGTAATTGCCGGTGAACGGCGCTTACGTGCGGCGCGCGCCTTAAAGTTGGAAAAAATACCCGTCGTTGTAAAGAACGTAACAGACAAAGAAGCGCTTGAAATTGCGCTAGTAGAAAATATTCAGCGTGAAGAGTTAAATCCCATAGAAGAAGCCAAAGCATTTCGAAAATTGATTAATGATTTTCAATATACACAAGATGAAGTGGCTCAAGCCGTTGGAAAAGACCGATCAACAATTACAAATTTATTAAGGGTTCTTAGTCTGCCTGAAAATATTCAACAAGGCGTTTTCGACGGTGTAATCAGCGTCGGTCATGCAAGAACATTGTTGGGTCTCGAATCAGATAATGAAAAAAACAGAATATTTGAAAAGATTGTTAAAGAATCCTTGTCGGTTAGGGCGCTGGAAAATTTAGTTAAGACGCAAACCCCAAGTTTTAGCGGTGCGAGAAAAATAAAACAGGGCGAAGAAAGAAATTATCAAATCATTAAACTCGAAGAAGATCTTCAGAAGGTGATCGGAACAAAAGTAAGGATTGATGCCTCTAAAAAAAGAGGGAAAATAATCATTGAATACTATTCCATCGAGGATCTAGAGCGTATCACTCAATTAATTAAACAATGAAAGAACCAGTTTTAGTTATTATTAAACCAGACGGTATCAGTAAAGGCTTACTCGGAGCTATTTTTTCAAAATTTTCCGAAGCGGATTTAGAGATCATTGCCATAAAGATCAGAAGAGCAACGCGGGAAATAGCTGAAAAACATTATGACCACATCAAGAGCGAGCCTTTTTTTGAAGGCGTTATCGATTATTTCCTTGGGGTTGGTTATAAAAGAAAAGAAATTTTAGCCGTCATTTATTATGGCGAAGGCGCTTTAAAAAAGTGCCGCAAAATAGCCGGAGCCACAAATCCCGAGGAGGCACATCCTTTCAGTGTTCGCGGATGTTATGGCCGTATTACGACTAAAGGCTTATATGAAAATGTCGTCCATGTATCGTCGGACAAAAAAGAAGCCAAAAGAGAAATTCAACTTTGGTTTGAACCCCAGGAAATTGCAGGTCAATTATACCCCACTTCTTTAGTGAAAATATCTAATCAAAAAAAACGGATATGGAAATGATAAAAGGCATGACGGGATTTGGAAGTGCTCAGGTGTCAACTGGCGAGATGAAAGCCATGATTGAAATCAAAAGTCTTAACCATCGTTACTTGGATATTAATTTTTTTCTACCGATTGGTTTCGGTTCGATCGAACAGAAAATACGTCAGCTTGTTCAGAAATATGTTAAACGTGGACGAGTGACGATATCGATAAAAATTACCGATAAGCCGAGTCAAACGATTGTGTTTCATAAAGCCGTAGTTAAAAAATATTTAAGTTATGCAAATCAATTAGGAAAAGAAACAAATTTAAAAAATGATTTAACTTTATCCGACATTATAAAGTTGCCTGGAGTATTTGAAATAAAAGAAACCATGGTATATCCCGAGCAAGTTTGGGCAAGTATAAATAAAAGTCTTCTCAAGGCATTGATGGCCCATGAAGTTATGCGAAAAAGCGAAGGCCAAAGTCTTTCGGCAGACATCGGCAGCCAGTTGCAAAAAATGAGTGAGCAAATACAAGTTATTCAAAAGAAATCCAAAGATTTGTTAAAAGAAAATAAAAGCAAATTGACGGATGAAGAATATTCTTCTTATCAAAAAAGTAATGATGTGAATGAAGAAGTTTCACGATTAAAGCATTATATTGTCGAAGTCAAGTTGATGTTAAAGAATAAATCTTCCGTCGGGAAGAACGTTGATTTTATTGCTCAAGAAATGCAAAGAGAATCCAATACCATCGGTTCCAAGCTACAAGATACCATTGTCTCCAATGCAGTGATCGACTTGAAAAGCAAGATTGAAAAAATCCGCGAACAAGCCCAAAATATAGAATAGCCTAAGAATTTAAAATCCACATGTCCATCTCTAAGAGCAATGGGAAAATCATTATTTTATCTGGGCCGTCCGGTTCGGGTAAAACCACGTTATATAAAGATCTTTTGAATAAAAATAAAAGTTTGGTCAAATCTATATCCGTCACGACCAGACCGAAAAGGCCGGGCGAGGTTCATAAAAAGGATTACATTTTTGTAAGCCGTAAAATGTTTATGTATAAAATAAAGGCCGGGCATTTTCTGGAATATGAAAAATTTTTTGGCAATTATTACGGGACATTATCTAAAACGGTGCGTGATTTAAGATCCTCGGGAAAAAACGTTTTGCTGTGTATTGACGTTAAAGGTGCCAAAAATGTTGTCAAAAAATATCCCGCGGCCATTAAAATCTTTATTATGACCTTAACGATTGAGGATTTAAAAAAGAGATTGATCATGAGAGGCTCGGAGGATTTGAAAACGATAGAAAAACGTCTAAAACGCGTTAAAAATGAATTGAAAGAAGTGGATAATTACAATTATGTCATTGTTAATGACAATTTAGTCCAAGCTCAAAATAAACTTAATAGCATTATTAATGCTCACACAGGAAGTTAAAACTAGAAGGGGTTTCATAACTATAGTAAATTCATATATTTAAAAAATATATTTTAATTCTATCCCAGAACTTTCTTTTTGACATTCAACGGTTGGTATGTTAAATTATTCCCTATTATATTTTTACTATAATAGGTTTTTTTATATAAACTTATTTATATTTATTAATGACTGATAGGAGGTTATTTGAATGGCCCAACAACCAATAGAAGAACTTTTGCCAAAATCCGGATATAGTGTATATCAATTAGTGCGAATGGCCTCCATGAGAGCTTTGGAATTGGCGGATGGTAAACCACATCTTATTAAATCTCCATCAACAGATAAATTAACATCCATTGCTTTAGAAGAAATTTATCAAGGAAAGATTGAGACGGTCGGCGCGGCAGCAGTTCGAGAAGAAATGAAGAAAAGTAAAAATAAGAATTAAAAGTGAATAAAAGTAAATCAAGTGATAAAAAAACGAAGAATTATTTTAGGTGTTACGGGCAGTATAGCCGCTTATCGATCAGCAGATATTACCAGAGCGTTAATTGAAAAGGGGTTAAGAGTATCGGTTGTTATGACGAAGACGGCCGAAAACTTTATAACCCCTTTGACATTATCCAGTTTAAGCGGCGAAAAAGTTTATACGTCGATGTTTGACGGCTCTTTCGACGGAAAAATGCCGCATATTGATTTAGCGAGCGAGGCGGACGCCTTACTCATTGCGCCGGCAACGGCGGATATTATTGGAAAATTATCCAATGGCTTAGCCGATGATCTTTTGACATGTATCGCTTTAGGAACGAAAGCCCCTATATTTTTAGCTCCAGCGATGAATACGGAAATGTATCAAAATAAAATTGTTCAAGATAATTGTACGAAATTAAAAAAACACGGCGTGAAATTTATTGATCCGGTTAAAGGTAAATTAGCTTGTGGTGTTGTCGGTGATGGGCACATTGCTGATGAACAAACAATTATCAAGACCATTTTAGATTTTTTGAAATAATACAAACGTAATAATTTTGGGACGTTTGTGTTAGATATTGGCGTGGTAGCCAAGTGGTAAGGCGGAGGCCTGCAAAGCCTTTATTCACCGGTTCGATTCCGGTCCACGCCTCCATATAAAATATATTGGGCAAGTGGTGGAATGGCATACACGTTGGACTTAAAATCCAATGGCCGTAAGGCTGTGTGGGTTCAACTCCCACCTTGCCCATTCTGTCTAGTCAAGACAGAGCATTTTTTCGGAAACAGTAATCTCTAAGCAAAAAGTTATTTAACTTTATTGGACCCGTAGCTCAGTTGGTTAGAGTGTTACCTTGACATGGTAAAGGTCAGAGGTTCGAGCCCTCTCGGGTCCACCAACAAAATGAGGAGAAAAAGATGAAATTACATTTAGTTCGGATGTTCATGGTTTTGATGGTCAGTTTTGTCGCTACTCAGGGTTTTTGCGATGAAGCTTCAAAAACAGTAAAAACTGAAAAACTTCTAAGTTTGTTAAAAGTCGATCAGCAAATGGCCGCGACCAACGATCGAATGAAAATGACGGCCAAAAGCCAACTTACATCTTCTAACTTACCTCCGGATTTAGTTCAGAGAATGGAAGCTATTTTTGATAAACAATTTGACCTTATTGCTCAGGCAACCAATTGGGATACAATTAAAGGCGAGTTCGTTGGTGCCTACTCCACAGCCTTTACTGAAGAAGAAATGGATGAATTAATTAAATTTTATGAAAGTGACCTAGGGAAAAAATTGGTCGACCAACTTCCGGAATTATTTGCGAAGGGCATGGAAATCGGTCAAGCCAAATTGTTAGAAAAACAGCCAGAAATTCAACAAACCATGATGGCTGAATGGGAAAAATTTGAAGCATCATTAACTCCAGAAGAAAAAAAATATTTTCAATCTGATGCAGTACCTGTAGCTCCAGAAGCGGCAATGCCGGCTGATGGTGCCGCAGTACCAGCGCCAGAAGCTGCAGCTCCTGCGAATGGAATGTAAAACCGATTTAGACAAATTAAGGCATAGCTGTTCGCATATTATGGCTCAGGCCGTTCAAGAAATTTGGCCTGAAACAAAAGTAACGATAGGCCCGGCCATTGAGAACGGTTTCTATTACGATTTTGATAAGAAAGAACCATTTTCTGATCAAGATCTGAGAAAAATAGAAAAACGTATGCGTAAAATTATTGAACGCAAGCCTGCGTTCAAGCAGACGTTTATGCCTAGGTTAGAGGCGATTTCGTTTTTCAAAGAAAAAGAACAACCTTATAAGGTTGAGCTCATTGAAAATTTAGAAGATGATCAAGTTTCCATTTACCACACGGGTGAAGAGTGGTTGGATTTATGCAAAGGACCGCATATTGAAAATGCCGGAACGATTAAAGCATTTAAATTGTTGTCCGTTGCCGGCGCTTATTGGCGCGGTGACGTTAATAGGCCGCAGCTCCAGCGTATTTACGGAACAGCGTTTTTTTCTCAAGAAGAGCTCGACGCACATTTGAAACTTTTAGAGGAAGCTCAAAAGCGTGATCACCGTAAGTTAGGTCCGCAACTTGATCTTTATAATATTTACCAGGAGTCAGCGGGGGCGGGATTGATTTTTTATCCACCCGCGGGGGCAACTTTAAGGAATATTATTGAGACCTATATTCGCGAAGAAAACATGAAACGCGGATATGATTTAGTCATGACCCCGCATCTATTGCGAGGAAAATTGTGGGATCAAAGCGGCCATTCAGGGCACTATCGAGAAAATATGTATTATCTTGATATTGATAATGAAGAGTATGCAGTTAAGCCGATGAATTGCCCTGGTCATAACCTTATTTACAATTCAAAGGTGCGATCTTATCGGGAATTACCGATTCGGTTTTTTGAATTAGGAACGGTTTATCGTCAAGAAAAGGCCGGAGTATTGCACGGTTTATTGCGTGTTCGAGGCTTTACTCAGGATGACGCTCACATATATTGTCGAGAAGATCAGCTTAAGGATGAAATCAAGAGCGTTATCGATTTTGTTTTTAGTATTTCCAATGATTTTGGATTTAAAGATATTCAAATCGAATTAAGCACGCAGCCCGAAAATTTTATCGGTGAACAAAAAAATTGGGATCATGCGACCAAGGTATTGAAGCAGTCATTGGAAGAAAAAAATATAAACTTTAAAATCAATGAAGGCGATGGCGCATTTTACGGTCCAAAAATAGATTTTAAATTAAGAGACGCTTTAAATCGTGAATGGCAATGTGCCACTATACAATGTGATTTTTCTTTACCGGAACGATTCGATTTGGTTTATGTAAATGAGGAAGGAAATAGAGTTCGTCCGATTATGATTCATCGGGCTATTTTAGGAAGCGTTGAGCGATTTATCGGAACATTAATTGAACATTATGCCGGTGCATTTCCTTTATGGTTAGCGCCGACACAAATTATGGTTATTCCGATCAATGATGATCAAGTGGCTTTTGCCCAGAGTATAAAAGAGAATTTACAAAATAAAAAATTTAGGGTTATAATTGATCAGCGTAATGAGAGCTTAGGCAAGAAAATCAGAGAAGGAACGATAAAGAAAATACCGTATTTGATAATCATCGGCGACAAAGAAGCGCAAGAACAAAAAGTTTCGGTTAGAACATATGCTGCTCAGGATACGACTGAACAGTTTTCCATTAATGAGTTGATTGAACGAATGTTAACGGAAATAAAAGATAAAAAATAATTACGGAGGTGTGGCTATTAAGAAGTTTACAAGAATTAACGAAAGAATTAAAGCGCAGGAAGTTAGAGTTATAGGGCCTGAGGCAGAACAGTTAGGGGTGGTTATTTTAAGCCGAGCCTTGGATTTAGCGAAAGAGCATGAACTGGATTTGGTCGAAATTGCCCCGACGGCAAACCCGCCCGTTTGTCGGATCATGGATTACAGTAAGTTTAAATATGATCAGGAGAAGAAAGAACGGCGGATAAAGAAGAATCAACACATTACACATTTAAAACAAATAAGATTGAAGCCGCACATCGGAGAATCTGATTATCAGATAAAGCTCAGACAGGCCATCAATTTTTTAAAGAAGAAAGATAAAGTAAAAGCCAATATGTTTTTCCGCGGACGCGAATTAATGCACAGAGATCTGGGGAAAGAAATATTAGACCGATTAATTAAAGATATAGCCGAACACGGCCTGCCTGAGAAATCACCGTCAATGGAAGGTAAAGTTATGTCCGTGTTGTTTAATCCGGCGGGTGAAAAAAAAAGTTAAGCATATGAACCAGGGATATCCCATGACAGCGTTTTTATGCGTGTAATGAAAAGTTAAAAAGAGAGGATAAAATGCCGAAATTAAAAACAAATAAATCTGCTGCCAAGCGATTTAAGATTACCAAAACCGGTAAGATAAAAAAGAGAAGCGCCGGTCGAGGACATATCTTAGGGAAAATGAGTCGAAAATCAAAAAGAAAATTGCGCCAAGGCGGATATGTTTCGAACGTGGATGCAAAAAGAATAAGGAGGTTGTTGCCGTATGGTTAGGATTAAAACGTCTGTTGCCTCGCACAGAAGAAAAAAGCGCGTATTAAAAGCCGCCAAAGGATTTTTCGGCCACAGAAGTCGACGGTATCTTCAAGCCAAAAGAACGGTGATCAAAGGGCTTGTTTATGAATATCGTGATCGAAAGGTAAAAAAACGAGAATTCAAAAGACTTTGGATCATCCGCATCAATGCGGCTTGTAAAGAATCGGGCATTCAATATAGCCGATTTATTAAAGGTTTAACGGATTCTAAAATCGAAGTGAACCGAAAAATCATCGCTGAATTAGCGGTCAGTTCGCCCGACGCTTTTAAAAAGCTTGTGGACATTGCTAAGGATACAATTGCTGCAAAAGCTGAAAAAAGCCCGGCTAAAGTAAAGAAACAAAAAGCATAAGTTAATGCATAATTATTAAGAATAAAACCAATTGGGCCCTAAATATTAGGGCCCAATTTTGTTGTAATCAAAATTAGAGAAAAATATGACTTGGGATTTTGAAAAGATAAAATTGGAAATAAATAATGATGTTAAATTGATTTCCAATGAGCAGGAATTTGAAACATTCAGAATCAAATATCTTGGAAAAAAAGGACTGATTCAAGAGATTTATGCCTCTTTAGCTCAAGCCTCGTCGGAAGAAAAGCCTTTAATTGGGAAAAATGTTAATGAAATCAAATTGTTAGCTAACACTTTGCTCGAAGAACGAAAAGAAACAATTAAGTCTAGCCAAACCTCAGCGAATAAAAATATTTTTGATTTGACTCTCCCCGGAATAGCCCAGCCTGTCGGACATAAACATTTATTGACTCAAACGATAGAGGAAATATGCGGCATCTTTGAGAAATTGGGCTTCGTGATCCAAGAAGGACCTGAGGTTGAAACGGAATATAACAATTTTACCGCATTAAATATTCCAGCCGATCACCCGTCGAGGGATGGATTTGATACATTTTATACCAATATTAAAGATCCTCAAGATAAGAACGCACATCTATTGCTTCGAAGCCACACATCTCCCGGCCAAATTCGTATCATGAAAGAATATAAGCCGCCGCTGGCCGTCATTATTCCGGGAAAAGTCTATCGTCCGGATGCGGTTGATGCGAGCCATTCATTTATGTTTCATCAAATTGAAGGATTATTGGTTGATGAAAATATTAAATTCTCTGATTTAAAGGGGCTTTTAACAACTTTTTGTAAAAAACTTTTTGGGAACGATATTAAAATGCGTTTTCGTCCGCACTTTTTTCCATTTACCGAGCCATCCGCCGAGGTTGATATTTCCTGGAAGGATGGGAAAAAAGAATGGTTGGAAATTATGGGCTGCGGAATGGTTCATCCGAAAGTGTTTGAATTCGCCGGGTATCCTAAGGGAAAATATACGGGACTGGCTTTTGGTTTAGGCGTCGAGCGGATGGCCATGCTTAAATACGGTATCAATGATATTCGATTATTTTATGAAAACGATAAAAGATTCTTGGAGCAATTTTAAAAATGAAATTAAGCTTAAATTGGTTAAAAGACTACGTGAAGCTCGGCGTGACAAAAGATGATTTGTCGCATAAATTAACCATGGCCGGATTTGAAGTCGAGAATATTGTCGAAAAGAACGGCGACACCCTATTCGAACTTGAAATTACACCGAATCGTGCGGATTGTTTGAGTGTTGTCGGGTTAGCGCGGGATATTTCTGCCATTTTAGACAAACCTCTCCTAGAACCAAACATTAAGCCCATTAAATTTCCTGCTAATAAAATTTCTATAATGATACAGGACGTTAAAGATTGTCCGCTCTACACAGGCGTACTGATTGAAAATGTATCTGTAAAGCCTACTGCGAACGGAATGAAAGAAAAATTAGCATCCGTCGGCATACGTTCCATCAATAATTTAGTGGACATCACCAATTTTTGTCTTTTGGAATATGGTCAACCGCTACATGTTTTTGATTATGATAAATTGGACGGCGGCGTTATTCATGTTCGACGGGCAAAGAAAGGTGAGAAGATTATTACCATTGATGACGTCGAACGCGAATTAGATCCGACGATTTTAGTCATTGCCGATGCTAAAAAGCCAATAGCTATTGCCGGCATCATGGGTGGTAAATTAATGGAAGTAACGTCTTCGACTAAAAATGTCCTTCTTGAAAGCGCTTATTTTGATTCCACATTAACCCGGCGAGCTTCTCGTCGATTAGGTTTATCGAGCGATTCGTGTTATCGTTTTGAGCGCGGCGTTGATCCGTCGGGGGTTACCAAAGTATCACAGCGCGCTGTACATCTGATTTTAGAATCGGGAGGCGGAAAGATAATTAAGTATGGGAAATCAGGATCGACGAGTCTAGGAAAAGGAAATTCTATTACGTTAAGTATCGAGAAAGTAAATTCTTATCTGGGTACGGAAATTTCATCACCCAAGGTAAGAAAAATATTAAAACAGCTGGATTTTAGTATAACGGTTAATAAAAATGCTCTCAAAGTGACGCCGCCTTCGTCGAGAAAAGATGTTAAGTCCGACGTTGATATAATTGAAGAAATTGCCCGAATTGTCGGATACGATCATTTGCCTGAGACAGTTCCTAACATACAAGCTTCGAACATTAAAACAAATTCACATTGGTTGATTAGAAATCGCATGAGAGAACATATGCTTGCGTTGGGATTTAATGAAGCGATTAGTTTCTCATTATTGAATAAGAATGACTTGATCAAATCAAAATTGCCGACGGAAGAATCTGTTTTGATAACAAATCCATTGTCATTAGACCAAGAAGTATTACAACCGTCTAAATTGCCGAGTTTACTAAACGTTGTCAAAACGAATATAAACAGGAATCAAAAAAATTTAAAATTATTTGAACTAGCTAAAATTTATTTATCAAATGGTAATGAACATGAGACGTTAAATATTATAATGACCGGTTTTCATCCGAACGATTGGCGAGGTCGGCAAAAGTTTCCCACGGATATTTATGATTTAAAAGGCGCGGTGGAACAGATGTTTAATTTTATCGGTATAAAAAATGTTAAATATACCGTTAAAGAAAAAGAGATATTCGACCGCCATAAAAGCCTCGTCGTCGAATACGCGGGGAAAGAAATTGGATATTTGGGCGAACTTAACGATGCCATTTTGCAAAATTGGGGAATTAAAAAGGAAAATGTATTATTTGCGGAAATCAGTATTCCTTTTCAAGGCGTAAAAGATTTATCGAGAAGAAAATATGCGGAATATTCTAATTTTCCCGCTGTCACGCGGGATATTAGTATGGCCGTTGATCACGGGATAAGTTTTGAGACCATTAAAGTTTTAATTAAAGAAGTTGGCGGAGATTTATTGAAGGATGTCTCGTTCATGGAATTATATTTAGGCGAGAAAGTATCAGCTGGTATGAAGGGAATCATTATTTCACTGACTTATCGGGCAAATGATAAAACTCTCACTGAAAACGAAGTGAATTCGGTTCATCAAAAAATTCTTAACACCTTGATTTCTCAATTAAAAGCAACGATACGATAGCATAGTTTTATGCTATAATCATTTCAAACACCCTGCTGTGTTTGTTAGAGGGATAAAAAATTGAACCTAAAATGTAAATCGGGATGCCAAACATCTAAATTGCCCTTGGGCTTTTAGCACGGTACCCACTTGGTGACTGGTTCACCATTTTATATCTTTCGACGGCATAAGCGGGGTTGTTTATATATAACTATATATACCGCAATTGTTTAAAAGTATTTTTTCCTTCCAACATCATTAAATCGTCTCCCATCCGACCTATAATTTAAGATTGTACAATTTGAAAAATAATGATATGATATCCCACATTGTTAACGTTGGAATCCCCGTTTTTAATCCGGGATGAAATTGATTAGGAAAAGGCCTACTAAGCCAAAGTGCAATTTAATACAAAAAAGGATTTACGAGAAAAAGTAAAAACGCTTTTAAGGAATCAGGAGGAGGAAAAGCGGTTAGAAAAAAGCTTATTGATCAAAGATAAGCTTTTTAATATGGCTGTATTTAAAGATGCAGCTAATATTTTGTTTTATGCATCATTTGATGGGGAAGTGGATACATTTGAAATGATCACTAGTTCAATAAAATTGGGTAAAACAATCGGATTGCCCGCCATTAAGAAAGGCGGCGTTCAGTTTTCGCCCAGAATAATTCATAATTTTGAAAGCGATTTAGAGCAAGGCCCATATGGTATTAGACAGCCTAAGATTAATCCCGAAAATGAAATGAAAGAAATCGATTTGGTCATTGTCCCCGGCGTTGTATTCGATAAAAATAATCATCGAATTGGACGAGGCGCGGGCTTTTATGATCGTTTTTTAATTTCTTTATCTGAGGATGTGTACACTTTAGGTTTGGCTTTTGACTTTCAAGTTATTGAACGATTACCCCACCCCGATCAACATGATGTTGCATTAAAACATGTTCTTACCAACTAATACAAGCGTCTGACCAGCTGAGAGCGTTTGTATTAACCGCCTGATTTTTATCTAAAAGTTCTTCACAATTTTTCGTGATGCTGATATTGAGAGGAGTTTAAAAATGACCGAAGAAACAGGTATTTATACCCAAAGTATCGTATTGTCTATTATTGTCATGGTTTCTATTTTATCCGGATACCTTTTACGTTGGTTTTTTGCCAGCAAAAAATTAAGAGATTCCGAGGCCATGGCAAAAAGTATTATTGAACAGGCCAAACTCGAAGCCGATAATCGAAAAAAAGAAGTAGAGCTCCATGGCAAAGATCTAATGTTGAAAATGCGTCAGGAGTTTGAAACAGAAACAAAAGGGCGCCGCGAAGAAATTACGATCATTGAAAAACGCCTGCTTCAAAGAGAAGAAAATTTGGACAAGCGCGTTGATCTTTTAGAAAAGAAAGAAAAAGACATAGATAGCCGTTTGGTCAATTTAAAAACGAACGAAGAAAAGGTCATTGAGAAAAGGAATAATTTGGAGCAGTTGATTGGTGAAGAAAAAGTGCAGTTGCAAAAAGTTTCCTCTATGACAGAAGAAGAGGCCAAAAAACTTTTGCTTTTAAGAGTGGATGAGGATTTGCTTCAGGAAAAATCAGGCAGAATTAGAGCCATGGAAGCAGAGATTAAGGATACGGCCGAAAAGAAGGCTCGGGAAATAGTCAGTACAGCTATTCAAAGATGTTCATCCGAACATACGGCCGCATCGACGGTAACGGTTGTACTTCTTCCAAGTGATGAAATGAAGGGACGAATCATTGGACGGGAAGGAAGAAATATTCGAGCCTTGGAAGCGGCAGCGGGTGTCGATATCATTATTGATGATACACCAGAGGCCGTAACGATTTCGGGATTTGATATGTATCGACGAGAAACAGCCCGTATCGCGCTTGAAAATCTTATTGCGGATGGACGGATTCATCCCGGACGAATTGAAGAGGTTGTAGAAAAAGCGAAAAAAGAAATGGAAACTATAATCAAGGAAGAAGGAGAAAAAACCGCCTTTGATTTGGGTATCCATGGCATGCACCCTGAACTTTTAAAATTAGTGGGGCGATTAAAATTCAGAACGAGTTATGGCCAAAATGGATTGCAGCATACGAAAGAAGTATCGATGCTGATTGGATCCATGGCTTCTCAATTGGGATTAGATGCAAAAATCGCCATGCGCGCCGGGTTATTGCATGATATTGGTAAAGTTGTGAGCAATGATGTCGAAGAAGGAACGCATGCGATTATCGGTGGAAACTTAGCTCGAAAATACGGCGAAAGAGAAGAAGTGGCTAATGCCGTCGAATCTCACCATAATGAAATTGAGTCAAACACCATCTATGGGGCTTTGGTATGTGCGGCGGATGCCATCAGCGCGGCGAGGCCGGGAGCTCGAGCAGAAACATTAGAAACATATGTCAAACGTTTGGAAAATCTTGAAAAGATCGCCAATTCATTTAAAGGTATCAGCAAGGCCTTTGCCTTACAAGCTGGACGAGAAATACGATTATTGGTGGATCCTGATAAAATCAATGATGATGAGGCAATTGTCTTGGCCAGAGATTTGAGAAAGAAAATTGAAGAAGAAATGGAATATCCTGGTCAAATAAAAGTTATCGTTTTAAGAGAAACACGCGCTGTTGAATTTGCAAAATAAAAGTAAGCCGTAGCGATATTTGTTTTTTTGATTGTGACAGATGTTGACTACGGCTTATTTTTGTAAGGGTGTAAAATGAATATTCTGTGTGTAGGTGATATCGTCGGTAAACCAGGACGTGACGTTCTTGAAAAAGCGCTGCCTGAATTAAAAAAGAAACATCAGCTGGATTTTGTCATTGTTAATTCGGAAAATGCCGCCGGGGGCGCGGGATTAACTCCTAAAATCGCTAAACAGTTTCTCGATTTGGGATGCGATGTTTTAACATTAGGCGATCATGTTTGGGATCAAAAAGAATTAGAAGACTTTTTAACAGAAAATACGCGCGTTATTCGTCCAGCTAATTTTCCCGACGGAGCCCCGGGCCAAGGCTGGTGTGTTCACGAAAGCAAGAAAGGGCAGAAAGTTGGCGTCATCAATTTATTGGGACGGACCTTTATGCGCTATCAAGTGGAGTGTCCTTTTAAACAAATCACCAGCATTGTTCAAGAAATTAAGAAAATAACACCGATTATTGTTGTTGATTTTCATGCCGAAACGACGAGTGAAACAGTCGCTATAGGCCATTTTATTGATGGAAAAGTTTCAGTTCTTTTTGGAACACATACCCATATACAAACAGCGGATGAAACAATTTTAGACGGAGGAACGGCCTATATAACGGATGTTGGAATGACCGGGCCGTACGACTCTGTTATCGGACAAGTAAAGGAAAGCATTATTCAAAGATTTATCACCAGCCGGCCGGTAAAATTTCAAGTTGCTGAGAATAAAGTAAAACTTTGCGGTATTGTTGTTTCAGTTGACGACTTAAGCGGTAAAGCGAAAAGCATAGAACGGATACAGTTTCCTTTGTAAGATTGCTACATTTAGCTTGTTCCTTTTTCAGGCTTATATTATAATTTGTTGTAAATCACTTATTTTTATGAGTATGCATACAAGGGGGGCCTTATGGGAAAATGGGATGGCTTAGACAGAAGAAAATTTCCGCGCGTGAAATATCCGTGTTTGGTGATTATTAAAAATAGTGATGATCAAGACAAAGAAATCATTTTAAGTCATACAGAAAATATAGGTATCGGCGGCGTATGTATCATTTTAAAAAAGAACGTTAAAATGTTTACTGCAGTCGAATTGGAACTGGATTTGCTGGATATGGGTGAGCATATTAAATGTAATGGAAAAATCGTCTGGAATGTACAAAGAAAAACAGATGCCAATAGGAAAGCAACATTTTATGATATCGGTATAGAATTTGAGTCCATCACGGACGCCGAGACCCAACGCATCGAAGACGTTGTCAATCGTTTAGCAAAACATGATCGCGAAGTTCCCTACACCTAACTTCATTTGCATAACATTTCTTTTAATTCAATAAACATTAAGGATTCAAATGGTTAAAGTCAGATTTGCCCCATCCCCGACGGGATTTCTTCATATTGGCGGTGCCCGCACGGCCTTGTTCAACTGGATGTATGCCCGTTCACAGAATGGAACATTTATATTGAGAATAGAAGACACCGATCAGCAGCGTTCAAAGAAAGAATTTGAAGATGAAATTTTGATGAGCATGAAATGGTTGGGATTCGATTGGGATGAGCTTCATTATCAAAGTAAACGATTTGATATATATAAAGAGTATGCGCAAAAATTACTGAACGAAGGTAAAGCTTATAAAGATGGTGAGGCCATCATTTTAAAAATGATCCCTGATCAGCAGATTAAAATGTACGATCTTATCCGTGATGAAATCACCTTTGATAGCTCTGAGCTTAAAGATCAAGTTTTAATGAAATCCGACGGTTCTCCTGCGTATAATTTTTGTTGTGTGATCGACGATGCCCTCATGGAAATTACTCATGTGATTCGCGGTGAGGATCATATATCCAATACACCCAAACAATTGATGATTTACAATGCGCTGGAATGGAAAGCGCCCAAATATGCCCATCTCCCATTGATATTAGATGATGACGGTGCGCGGCTGTCAAAACGCTTTGGTGCTGTGGCTGTCAGCGATTACAAAGAGCAAGGTTTTATTTCAGAGGCTTTGGTTAATTATTTAATGTTGTTAGGATGGTCGCCGGGAAAAAATCAAGAAAAAGCAACTCTCCAGGATGCGCTTAAAAATTTTTCTATTAAGAAGATTAATAAAGCCGGAGCCGTGTTTTCGATTGAAAAGTTAAAATGGCTGAATAATCAATATTTTAAGGAAATGGCCACTAATGATCTAATCAAGATCTTAGTTCCCTATTTAGAAAAAAGAAATTTTCCGTATCAAAAGTTGGATCAACCGTCATTCGAAAAGATTGTACAACTGTATAAAGGACGTTTGAACGTATTATCTGATTTTATTGATTGGGCGGATTATGCTTTTGTCGACGATCTCAAAGTGGATGAAAGTCTTAAGGAAAAATATTTTACTAAGGAAATACGGGCTGTTATTAAAATATTAAGTCAGAAATTAGAGAATTCTGAAGATTTTAGCGATTCAAAAGTAGAAGAAATTTTTAAAAAAGAATTACAAGATTTAGGACATAAACCTTCCGATTATATTCACCCCGTACGCGTGGCTTTAACTGCAAAAGAAGTGGGCCCGAGCCTCTTTCAAATCATGTCTATTTTGGGAAAGAAAATCACCATCGATCGGCTTAACGCAGCGACGATATAGATAAAAAATTAAATCTTTTGGATTAGTTAATAAGCGCGGGAATGGATCGGTAGCCAGATTCGCTTTCGGATGGCGCGCTTGTATTTATTTCTTCGGTCGATGCATTATCGGCCACACCGTTTACATTAACCCTATCTATGGGGTGTAATCGAGAAATTCTAAAATTAGTCACTCTCCAGCCATCGGACGTTTTTTTCAAGGCAAATAACCACTCGCTATTTTTAGGCATTTTATTATCAGAAAATTTAAGATCAATATATAAATTCGCAAAATATGTCGAGTTCTTTTTATATATTTCAAGACGGCGAATTTTATAGGAGCTGAGCTTAGGCACGCTGGGATAAGCGTTTCGGTTTTCCCAATAAATCATCGGAGACAGCATATTTTCTTTGGCCCACTCATTGAGAATGGATTTGACAGTTCCTGCCGCCGCGCCTCTATGCATAGCCGGAAAAATGATAAAGTGCATAAACGCAAGCGCGCCGATAATGATCGCCATAAGTTTAGGGCTTATATTTTTCATGTTTGTATTCTCTCTAGTTCCTAAGCCATTTGAAATTAACACAGTTGATAAACATTATCAATATATTTAGAGACGACGATTTTAAAATGATTTGAGTTGAAAATGATTTGTGTTATAAATAACATAATTTTGTAATCAATCCATTATTCGGACATTCATGAAATTAATTAAGCCAATTTTCTTATTTTTCCTCTTAGGATTAAATTTCCTCTCGGGCTGCGATTATGTCTATCGATTATTAGATAAGGAAGGTGCCCAGGAAAAGGAATTGATCGGCGAAGTTTCACCGTTTGAGAAGAATCCCATCATTGAAGAGGTGCAGACATTACTTAAGATTTATGGTTATAGTCCCGGAACTGTTGACGGTGTATTGGGATTAAATACGCGTAACATGATCGAAAAGTTTCAAAGAGATAATGAATTAAAGCCGTCCCGATTTGTGGATGAAGAAACGTGGAAGAAATTACTGGTATTTAAAGAAAACGGATTAGTGATGGATGGCCAAGTCAATGTAATGTTTTTACAAAAACTATTAAATGCTGCTGGGTTTCCCGTCGGAGAAGCCGATGGTGAATACGGACCAAGGACGAAGAAATCGGTTGAAGATTTTCAAAAAGCCCATCAATTGAAAGCCGACGGACGGGTTGGGTATAAGACTATGCAGGCTTTATCACAATATATCGCCCAATAACCACATAGATTAAAAAGGATTAAATCTTGATTTCTTATAAAAAATAGATATGATCATTAAATAAACCAGTTAAAGAAACTATATAAATGAAAATCCACGAATATCAAGCCTCACAATTATTTCAAAAAGCCGGAATTCCTATCGTTCCCGGCCAAATCACGACGGACGTCAATCAAGCATTAGAATTTGCCCGGTCAAACGGATATCCTGTGGTTTTGAAATCCCAAGTATTGGTCGGCGGCCGCGGAAAAGCGGGCGGGATTAAGCTGGTTAAAAATGAAACCGAACTCAAAGAAAAATTCGAACAACTCACAAAATTAACCATTAGTGGTTACGCGGTTAAGAAAATATATGTGGTTAAGGCCATTGATATTCGTAAAGAATATTATTTAGCCACGATTGTAGACACAGCCAAAGATGATATTGTCCTGATTGCTAGTTCCGACGGCGGGGTTGAGATTGAAGAAACAGCCAAAAAGAATCCGGATGCTATTAAGAAATATTATCTTCAGGGTGAGCGTTCACTTCATTCGCCGAGATTTAAAGATTTTATCGCCTCTGTTTTTGATTCCGACAGCCTTCGCGCTCAAGGCACTAAAATATTTGAAGGGCTGATTAAAGTATTTTTTGACAATGACTGTTCCCTCGCGGAAATTAATCCGCTAGTCATCGACGGAACAGGAACTATTTACGCGGCTGATGCGAAAGTTAATTTGGATGATAATGCGCTGATACGTCATGAAGAATTGGCAAAATTGAGAGATTTGGATTATGAGAACGCGGATGAACTAGAAGCCAATCAGCAAAATTTAAGTTTTGTTAAGTTAGAGGGTAATGTGGGATGTATCGTAAATGGAGCCGGTTTGGCTATGGCGACGATGGATATCGTAAAATTGTCCGGCGGAAAGCCAGCTAATTTCCTGGATGTTGGCGGAAGTTCTAATCCGGAAAAGGTATTAAATGCTTTAAAAATAATTTTAAGAAGTCCGGAAGTGAAAGCTATTTTGATCAATATTTTTGGCGGAATCACCCGTTGTGATGATATCGCCAATGGAATTTTGGCCGCTAAAAAACAAATGAATTTGTCTCAACCGATGGTTATTCGATTAACGGGAACGAATGAAAAAGAAGCCAAGGAAATATTAAAAAAGGCCGGCATAGATACATTTTCAACCATGCGTGAAGCCGTTAACAAAGTCGTTGAATTAGCGAATAAATAAAAATATGAGCGTATTAGTCGATAAAAGCACAAAGGTTATTGTTCAGGGAATTACCGGCCGTGATGGTTCATTTCATGCCCAGCAGATGATTGAGTATGGAACAAATGTCGTCGGCGGAGTTACGCCGGGTAAAGGCGGTTCAAAGGTTCACGACAAACCCGTATTTAATTCGGTTCAAGAAGCGAAAGACCAAACCGGGGCCAATTGCGCCATTATTTATGTTCCGGCTAAATTTGCTAAAGAAGCCATTTTAGAAGATATAAAAGCTGAAATCCCATTAATTATTTGTATATCTGAAGGCCTCCCATTATTAGATATGGTTGAAGTCCGTCACGCGATGAAGGGCAAAAAAGGAATTCGATTAATCGGCCCTAATTGTCCCGGAGTTATTTCCCCTGGAAAATGTAAGGTCGGCATCATGCCCGGACACATTCATATTCCAGGACCTATCGGCGTTGTTTCCCGCAGCGGAACTTTAACTTATGAAGTTGTATATAACCTTACTCGAGAAAATATCGGTCAAACCAGCTGTGTTGGTATTGGCGGTGACCCAATTATAGGAACAAGATTTATTGATGTTCTTGAAATGTTCAATCGCGATCCGGAGACCAAAGGTATAGTCATGGTTGGGGAAATTGGCGGAGAAGACGAACAAATCGCCGCTCAATATATCAAAAAAGAGATTAAAAAACCAATCGTCGGTTTTATTGCCGGACGAACCGCGCCAAAAGGAAAACGCATGGGACATGCCGGCGCCATCATATCTTCCGGCGACAGTACAGCCGAAGCCAAAATTGCCATTTTACAGGATGCCGGTGTTAAGGTTGTTGATTTTCCTGATGAAATCCCCGCTTTTTTTAAACAAAAATTAGCTTAATTCTCGCCAATCGTATTATAATATTAAAAATTAAATTGAAATTGAGTCCACGTTGAAAAAGAAAATCATTAAAAATATTTTTATTTCTTCCATTCACCAGAACGCCGGGAAAACGACGGTTGTTTTGGGCCTTTATAAAGCTCTTAAAGCGAGAAAAGTCAAAACAACATTTCTAAAGCCGATCGGACAGGAATATGTCAATGTCGGGGACTTGAATGTTGATAAAGATTCCTATTTAATCGGAGAAGTTTTTCGTTTGGGAAAGCGGCTCAAGGAAATGAGCCCGATTACCATCGGTCGCGGCTACACGGAAAAATATATTTTTAATCCCGATAAAGAATCACACGAAAAGAAAATCTTGCGTGCGTTTAACCAGTTGATCAAGGGAAAAGATGCGATTATCGTCGAGGGTACCGGCCATGCTGGTGTCGGCGCCGTCATTGATCATTCCAACGCCGATGTTGCTAAATTGCTGAATTCGAAGGTCATTATTATCAGTGAAGGCGGGATCGGCCGCGCCATTGATGAAATTATGTTGAATAAAGCCCTGTTTGATTTAAACAATGTTGAAATTTTAGGTATCATCATCAATAAGGTTTTGCCCGAAAAATATGATAAGGTCAAAAGAACTTTGGAGCGCGGGCTAAAAAATAAAGGATTAAAATTATTGGGCGTCATTCCGGTTGATCCGCTATTAAGCTCGCCGACCATTGCCCAGATTAAAGACCGTTTGGGATTACAATTGTTGTGCGGAAATGCGAATATTGTCCGTCGTGTAAAGAATGTTATCGTCGCTGCAATGGAACCGCATAATATGATTCACTACTTGCGCGACGGTACACTGGTTATTACATCCGGAGACAGAACGGATAATATATTGTTGGCCGTCAGTTCCCATTTGATACAAGATGGCGGAGCACTTCAGATTTCCGGAATGATCTTAACCGGTGGCTTAATGCCAAATCCGAAAATCCTTGAACTTTTAAAGAAAAGTGAAATACCGGTTTTAATCACCGATGATGACACTTATACCGTCGCTGCAAACGTTGAACATATGATTTGTAAGATACAAAAAACAGACAAAGATAAGATCAAAGAGGCCGAGCTTTTGGTGAGTAAATATATTGATGTTGATGCTATTCTCGACGGATTTAAAAATGAATGAGACGACTTTAAAGCAGGATATTTTCATTGTCGACGGATTACGCACGCCGATCGGTGTTCCGCACAAAAGTTTGAAGAATTTTACAGCCGCTGAATTAGCGGCTTTTGTTATTAAGGCTATGATCAAACAAAATAAAATAAACGCTGATCAAGTCGATGAAATTATTTTAGGAAACGTTGTATCAGCAGGCATCGGACAGAATATGGCCAGGCAGGCCGCCTTAAAGGCAGGTTTATCCGTCGAGACGCGATCTTTGACCATTAATAATGTTTGCGGATCCGGTCTAGAATCTTTGATCTTGGGCGTTAAATCACTTCTCGTCGGGGATGCAGATTTGGTGCTTTGCGGAGGCTCGGAAAGCGCCACACATAATCCTTATTTTATTGAAAGAGATAAAGGGGAAAACGCAGACGCTTCGCATCTAAAAGATAGTTTGATTGAAGATGGATTAATGTGTTCTATAACAAAGAAACATATGGGTGAGATCGTCGAGAGTTTGGCCAAAAGAAATAAAATAAACCGAAAAGAACAAGATGCGTTTGCATTAAACAGCCATGTGAAAGCCATGAATGCCCAGAAAGAAGATTATTTTAAAGATGAAATCGTCGGGATTCCGCTTTCCGCAGAGAATATTTTAAAAACGGACGATCGTCCGAGAAAAAAGATATCCATCGAAAATTTTGAAAAGCTTAAACCGGCGTTTTCTAAAACAGGAACAGTCACCGCCGGTAATGCGTCCTCACCAAGTGATGGCGCGGCCATTTGCCTTTTGTCGAATAAAAAAATAATGACAAAGTTAAAATTGAAACCGAAGGCAAAATTAATATCTTATCTGACGATGGGATTTAACCCGGAACAAGCCTTTGAAGCTCCGATCACCGCCATTGAGCAAATACTTAAGAAAGCGCGTTTAACTTTGGCGGATATCGATATATTTGAAGTTGCCGAATCATTTGCCGCACAAGCCATATTGATTCAAAATAAATTAAAGATTCCGTCGAAAAAACTAAATATCCGCGGCGGAGATTTGGCCTTCGGGCATCCTTTAGCCGCAGCCGGAGCGCGGATTTTGGTTACATTAATGAACGCTTTAAAAAGAGAAAAATTAAAACGGGGATTAGCGGTCATTGCCTATGGCGGAGGCGGGGCCACAGCGGTGATCATTGAAGCTATTTAAAAATTATGCCTACAAAAAAAATAAGCAAGAAATTAAACGTTAATCCGTCGATGGAATTGGAAGTTTTACGGAAAATTGTGGAAATCACCAATTCCGAGTTGGACTTGAACCTCGCTTTGAATGAAGTCGTGAAAGTGGTCAATGACATGACCAAAGCGGATTCGGTTTTCATTTATTTATTTGATGATCAACGGCAACATTTGGTTTTGATGGCGTCCAAAACGCCGCATAAAAAAGAATTGGGAAATGTTATTCTTAAAGCGGGAGAAGGGATTACCGGATGGGTTGCGCAGGAAAATCAACCGGTGGCCATCAAACAAGGGGCCAGCCAAGATAAACGATTCAAAAATTTCGATGTTCTTCCTGAAGATCAATATGAAGCCTTTCTTTCCGCCCCGATTGTGCATAAAAATAAGGCTATTGGGGTTGTTAATGTTCAACATAAAAAACCGCATGAATATTCTCCGTCGACGATTGATCTTATATGTTTGATTGCCAAACAGATTAGCGGAACGCTTGAGCATGCCCGTATGTTTGAAGAAATCAAGAAAAAGGCGCTGCAGTTTGATACATTAAGCAAAGTCAGCCAATCGATCATTTCACAAGATTATTTGGATGAAATATTGAATTTAATCGTCGTCGTTACCGCGGAAATGCTTAATTCAAAAATATGTTCCATCATGCTGTTAGATGGTCAAAAAAGAGAATTGATGGTCAAAGCAACGCAGTCATTATCGGAAAGTTTTAAGAAAAGGCCCAATCTGAAGGTGAATGACAGTTTAAGCGGCGAGGCGATCAAGACTAAAAAACCCATTATTGTCGAGGATGTCCGTCAGAATAAAAAATTCCAACGGCAAGATTTGGCGGTTAAAGAAAAGCTTTCTTCCGTGTGTATGGTTCCCATGGTGGTCAAAGATGAGGCGATCGGCGTGATAACGGTTTATACCAAAGAGCCGCATATATTTTCCGACGAGGAAGTCGATATTTTACAAATGGTGGCCAATCAAGCGGCTGTTGCGGTGGAAAATACAAAATTAGTTGATGAAATGATGCGCGCTAAAGAAGCCTTGGAGACCAGAAAATTGGTCGAACGGGCAAAAGGCATTCTCATGAAGATGAATAATCTGACGGAAGACGCGGCTTATCGGTTGATTCATAAAAAAGCCATGGATTCTTGCAAAACGATGAAAGAAATTTCTGAATCGGTTATATTGATGGAAGAATTGCGCGGTTAAGTTTTTAATGAATGTGATGACAATGATGTCCGGTTCCTAAAAGAACCGGATTTTTTTGTCATTTGTAGGTGAAAAGACAGTATTTATCTTATTTTATCCGGATAATAAGTCATTGGTAGGCCGTAAAATAATTGCCTTGACAAATTTTTTTTCAAATTGTATACTGCCGTAACTTTAATCATTAGGGCAAGGGCGTCCTTGATGTACTTTTTTAAGAAATATTATTTTACAGTTGGGCATTGAAGTCCTTCTGAACCGCAGTTATTGCGAGTTTCCAGAAGGATTTTTTATTTACAAAAGATATTATAAGGAGATAATCAAATGAGCACGACATCAAGACTTACAGGAGTAGAAGAAGGAGACAATATGAGTGAATTATTGGAATTTCAAACCATTCCCGAATACTACGGGGAAAAAGTTTTCGGTCTAAAAACAATGAAAACTTATCTTTCGGATGACGCTTTTAAATCGCTAAGTAATACAATTAGAGAAGGCGGAAAGCTAGATCCAAAATACGGTAATGAAATTGCTGATGCCATGAAAACATGGGCGGTTTCTAAAGGTGCTACTCACTATACACATTGGTTTCAGCCTTTAACCGGTTCTACCGCCGAAAAGCATGACTCTTTCATCACTCCCGACGGTGAAGGCGGATGCGTGCTTACATTTTCCGCTGAAGAGTTGATTCAAGGCGAACCGGATGCGTCCAGTTTTCCATCAGGCGGATTAAGACCAACATTTGAAGCCCGCGGATATACCGGTTGGGATCCAACCTCCCCCGCTTTTATTAAAGATGGCGTACAAGGATGCACATTATGCATACCGACATATTTCGTCGGCTGGAACGGTGAATGTTTGGATAAGAAAACACCTCTTTTACGATCTATGAAAGCACTTTCTAAACAAGTCGGACGTTTGGCGGCTATTTTAGATATTAAAGCCAAGCAACCAGCTTATGCGACTTTAGGCGGCGAGCAAGAATATTTCTTAATCGACCGTGAATTTTATTATCAAAGAATTGATCTTCTGCAAACCGGACGAACGCTATTCGGAAAACAACCATCCAAACATCAACAAATGGCCGATCATTATTTTGGTGCCATCAAAACCCGCGTTATTGCCTTCATGGAAGATCTTGACCGTGAAATGTGGAAATTAGGCGCGCCTATTAAAACACGTCACAATGAAGTTGCTCCAAATCAATATGAAGTCGCCCCGATTTTTGAAAATCAAAATCTAGGTGTTGATCACAATTTATTATGTATGGAAGTCATGCAAAAGGTTGCTGAGAAACATGATTTAGCTTGCCTTCTTCATGAAAAACCATTCGCGGGTGTTAACGGTTCAGGTAAACATTGCAACTGGTCTGTCACTGGGCCGGATGGAAAGAATTGGTTATCACCAGGTAATAATCCTCATGAAAATGAACGGTTTTTGGTTATGCTTTGTGCCGTTATTAAAGCGGTTGATGAATATGCGAGTTTACTTCGCGCAGCCGTTGCTTCCGCAGGAAATGATCATCGTTTAGGTTCGCATGAAGCGCCACCAGCGATCATCTCTATTTATCTTGGAGAACAATTAACCCATATTATCGAACAAATTGAAAAAAGCGGTAAAGCCGAAAGTACCAAACATGGCGGAACATTAGAAGTTGGAGTTGATTCTCTTCCGGTTCTTCCTCGCGCGGCTTCCGATAGAAATAGAACTTCACCGTTTGCTTTTACAGGTTCTAAATTTGAGTTTCGCGCCGTCGGATCTGGTCAGACTTTATCCGGACCGAATATCGTTCTTAACACAGCGGTTGCGGCATCATTACAAGAAATCAATGATGAATTGGAAAAAGCTGGTAAGAAAAATATCAATAAGGCTGTTCAAAAACTTCTTCAAGATATTATCAAAAAACATAAACGTGTCATTTTTAACGGTGATAATTACACCGAAGAATGGGTCAAAGAAGCAAAAAAACGTGGGCTACCTAACTTCAAGACGACACCGGAAGCTTTAAAGGCTATTAAAGATCCAAAAAATCAAAAAGCCTTTGAATCTCAAGGCGTACTTTCTAAAAAAGAATTAGATTCACGTTATGATATTTATATGGAAACATATGAATCCATTCTAAAATATGAATCTAGTTTAATGGTGGATATGGCCAGACAATTGGCTATTCCGGCTGGTTTGGATTATGCCGAATGTTTAGCGGAAACGATCAAATCGGTAGAAAGTGTTAATAAAACCAAGTCAACAGCGGCTCGAAAGATTCTAAAAGAAGTAAGCAAATTGACGGAAGCGGCCATTAACGGCGCTGATAAATTGGAAACCGCCAATGCGGGCTCGGATACTGATAAGAAAAAAGCCGCAATGGAAGGTTTAAGAGAATCGGTGGATGCGCTTGAAGGTTTGCTTCCATCTGACCGATGGCCAATGCCTTCATACACTGAAATGCTTTTTATTTCATAATTAAGAATAACGTTTAATATGAGCTATCAGTTTTCATGCCGTCGTCGGAAAAAAATATTTCGAATGAAGATGGCGGAAAGCTGATAGCTTTTTTTATATGATCCTATTTATTAAACATATTGATATTGAAGGCCCGGAAACCATCGGCCGATTTTTTCAAGACAAAGGTTATGACATCAGCATCGTCAATTTGCAGGACGGCGATGAATTGCCATCTAACTTGAATGATATTCAGGCGGTTGTTTGCCTAGGTGGGCCGATGAATGTTTATGAGGAAGATTTATATCCATTTCTTAAGAAGGAAAATATATTTATTCAAAAAGTATTACAAAATGAAATTCCTTACTTAGGAATATGTTTGGGCGCGCAATTATTAGCTAAGGCCAGCGGTTCTCGAGTGACCAAATCTCCGCAAAGAGAAGTTGGGTTTTTTCCGGTAAAATTAACTGAGCAAGGAGTTTCAGATCCATTATTTTCAAATCTAAACAGTTCGCTGGATGTTTATCAATGGCATGAGGACATGGCTGAACTTTCCGACGAGAGGCGTTTATTGGCCGCTTCTACAGGATGTCCGACACAGGCTTTCAAGGTTGGATCCAATGCGTATGGATTACAATTTCATATTGAAATAACGGACAAGAGTATCAAAGAATGGTCAGACAGTTATTTTAACGATCCAAAAGTATGCGAACGGGAAAAAAATAAAATGCTGTCGGATTATAACAAAATCAAAACGAATTTTGAAAATACCGCGCATACGGTATACAACAATTTTATTCATATCATGAACTCAACAAAAGCCAACGTCTAAAAAATTTTAAAGACCGTTGCTTAAATTTTAGGCAAACTTAAAAATTATGTTAAGAATAGCCATTGCTCAAATCAATCCCATCGTCGGTGATTTTCACGGCAACAAAAATAAGATCATAAAATTTATTAATGATGCTAAAGCTCTTCGAGCTGATTTAGTCGTTTTTCCTGAATTAGCCATCTGCGGATATCCGCCGGAAGATCTACTGCTTAAGGATTATTTTATTTCAAGCAATTTAAAAGTATTAAAAGAATTAGCTCAAAGGGTAAAAGGGATTATTGCAGTCGTTGGGTTTGTAGATATTGGAAAAAAGAAAGAATTATATAATGCGGCGGCGGTTCTTACCGACGGTAAAATCATAGGAGTTTATCATAAAGTTGAATTGCCCAACTACGGCGTATTCGATGAAAAAAGATATTTTACGCCGGGAAAGAATAATCATACTTATACGTTAGGGGCGGATGGTTTTTCCGTCAATATTTGTGAAGATGTATGGGTCGACGACGGTGTTTATCGACAGCAGGCTTTGCAAGGGGCAGGCATCATTATTAATATTTCTTGTTCACCGTATGATATTCAGAAATATTCTGTGCGCGAGAAATTGGTAAAACGACGAGCTTTGGAAACGAAATCATATTTTTGTTATGCCAATATCGTCGGAGGACAAGATGAATTGGTTTTTGACGGCGGATCGTTTATTGTTGATCCACAAGGAAAGATCATTGCTCAAGCCAAAAGATTCAAAGAAGATTTAATTGCCGTTGATATCTCACTATCGAAGACAAAAGCGAAGAGGAAAACAGCTCGCGCGATTAAAATGAAACCGATAATTCATAAAGATCAAACCACGCTAGAAAAATATTCGGTTAAGAATTTGAGTCCCACCGAAAGCATGTTTGAAGCCCTGGTTTTGGGAACACGGGATTATGTTTTAAAAAACGGCTTTCAAAAAGTTTTAATCGGCTTAAGCGGCGGAATTGATTCGGCTTTAGTGGCAGCTATTGCCGTCGAGGCGATCGGCCCGAGCAATGTTATCGGGGTAACCATGCCGTCGCGTTATACCTCTCAGCAAACAAAGTCAGACGCCAAAATACTTTCGCAGAATTTAAACATAGAGTGTTTAGAAATTCCGATTGAAGACATATTCAAATCATATCTGAATACATTGAATGTGCAATTTAAAGGAACCAAGGTCAATACAACGGAAGAAAATATTCAGGCCAGAATTCGGGGAAATATTTTGATGGCTTTGTCTAATAAATTCGGTTGGCTGGTGTTAACGACGGGCAATAAAAGTGAACTCGCGGTCGGTTATTGTACGTTATACGGAGACATGTCGGGCGGATTTGCCGTCATTAAAGACATAGAAAAGACTCAAGTTTATAATTTGGTTGAACTGTTTAATGCGCGGCATAATCAAGCGATTCCAAAATCAATTATTGAGCGCGCGCCGAGCGCGGAATTACGTGATAATCAAAAAGATCAAGACTCCCTTCCGCCTTATGATGTATTGGATGAAATTTTGCAAGGTTATGTGGAGCAACATCAATCACCTTCGGTTCTTTCCAGAAAATTTGATGCTAAAACAGTCAATGACATTGTGAGGAAGGTGGATTTAAGTGAATATAAGCGCCGGCAAGCACCGCCTGGCATAAAAATCACTCAACGCGCCTTTGGTAAGGATTGGCGATTGCCCATAACTAATAAATATCAGAACAGTTGATGAATGAAGAAATGCTTAAGAATCAGGCATTTTAAAAATGAACACGGATATATCGTTTTACTGAAAAATTTAATATGGAAATCTCATAAATATATACATTACAATAGTTTAAGATTGTAATGATCCGGTTTTTTTAGTTGCAATATTATGAAATATCTGTAGAATTAACTTTTGCAAATTATCTCTGGAAACATTAAGCATAGAAATCGAATATTCATCGCATCATTGATTTTAATATGATCGTATAAAGTAATACATGGATTTAGAACACAAAATAGAACAATCATTCATCACGTACAAGGATGGACAAATTTATAAAGCCATCATGGGTGATACGGAAAAATTACTTATCGAAAAAGCCTTGCAGAAATCCCACGGTAATCAAATTCTAGCCGCCAGGGTTTTGGGCCTCAATCGAAACACACTTAGAGCTAAAATTAAAAAGTTAAGTATTCAAATGGAGAAATTTAAATAATGGGCAATCTATTTTTCCCAAAAAAACAGGGATTATATGATCCGGCTTTTGAGCATGACAGTTGCGGGGTAGGTTTTGTCTGCCATTTAAAAGGTGTAAAGTCCCATAAAATCGTCCGTCAAGGTATTCAGATCTTAGAAAATTTAACTCATCGTGGTGCCTGCGGTTGTGATCCTGAAACGGGTGATGGGGCAGGTATTCTACTCCAAATTCCTGATAAGTTTTTTAGAAAAGAATGTAAAAAACTGAATTTTGAACTTCCGCCGTTGGGTGATTATGGCGTAGGTATTGTTTTTCTTCCGCCAAGTCTTAATGACCGTAATGAAGTCGAACGTATTTTCGAACATTTTATTCATGCTGAAGGCCAAAAGCTTTTAGGTTGGCGTGTTGTTCCTCATGACAGCACAAAAATCGGAAAAGTCGCGCGTTCCGTCGAGCCGGATTTTAAACAAGTATTCATTGGTCGCGGAAAAGATACCAAACCGGAAGATTTCGAACGAAAATTATTCGTCATCCGTAAAAGATTGTATAACGAAGTCCAAAAATCTGTTTTATCTCAAAAAAATTATTATTATTTCTGCAGTTTATCGAGCCAGACCATTGTCTATAAAGGACAGTTGATGTCCGAACAGGTGGATCGATTCTATTTAGATTTGGCCGATCCGGATTTTGAATCCGCGATCGCGATGATTCACTCACGTTACAGCACCAACACATTTCCTTCATGGGCTTTAGCTCATCCGTACCGTATGATTGCGCACAATGGAGAAATTAATACATTGCGCGGAAATATCAATTGGATGCATGCGCGGGAAATGCAATTCGTTTCGGAAAAATTCGGAGACGACTTGGAAAAAGTTTTACCTATCGTTACTCCTCACGGCAGTGATTCAGCCACGTTTGATAATGTGTTTGAAATGCTTGTTTTAGCCGGCCGATCTTTACCCCATGCGATCATGATGATGGTTCCTGAAGCCTGGAGCGGGGATGAAGCCATGCCGAAAGACAAAAAAGCTTTTTATGAATATCATTCCTGTTTAATGGAACCGTGGGATGGTCCTGCTTCGATTACTTTTACCGACGGAAGAAGTATCGGCGCAGTGCTGGATCGTAATGGGCTTAGACCTTCACGCTACATCATTACCAAAGATGATTTTTGTGTTATGGCTTCAGAAACAGGCGTATTAGATATAGCGCCTGAAAATGTGCTTAAAAAAGGGCGTTTGGAGCCGGGAAAATTATTTTTGATCGACACGGTCGCCGGACGAATTATCGACGATGAAGAATTAAAGAAAGAATATGTTTCTCGTCATGACTATCAAAAATGGATTGAAGAACAAGTCGTTGATATTGATGATCTTCCTCAACCGGATAAAATTCAAGGACTTGTTGAAAAAACGTTATTAGCTCGTCAACGCGCCTTTGGTTATACCATTGAAGATATTAAATTGATTTTAAAACCGATGAGTTTGACGGGTGTTGAAGCCACCGGCTCCATGGGCGATGACACGCCGCTCGCTATCCTGTCGAAGCGCCCGCAGTTACTTTACAGTTATTTTAAACAATTGTTCGCTCAAGTTACTAATCCACCCGTCGATCCGATTCGTGAAGAAGTCATCATGGCCGAAGATGTCATGCTTGGTCCGGAAGGGAATATTTTGGATGAAATACCGGAACATTGCCATCGATTAAGGTTAAAAAAGCCGATTATCACTAATGAAGAATTGGAAAAAATTGCCGCGCTTAAAAAGAAAACTTTAAAATCGATTCGACTTAAAGCCATTTACGACATGAAAGATGGCGTTGATGGTTTAGAGCCGGCGCTGGATGATCTTTTTACTCAAGCCGATGAAGCCATTGAAAAAGGTTATTCCATTCTTATTCTTTCCGATAGAGGAATTAATAAAAATATTATTGCCATGCCGATGTTATTGGCTTGTTCCGGATTGCATCAACATTTGATTCGTAAAGGGACAAGAACAAAGGTCAGTCTTGTTTGTGAGACGGGCGAGGCCCGGGAGATGCATCATTTTGCCGTCTTGATCGGCTATGGTGCGAATGCGATTAATCCATATTTGGCTTATGAAACGATTGAATTTGAAATCAATAATAGTTTTATGGTTGAGATGTCATATAAGGAAGCGCAGAAGAATTATATTAAATCCACACGTAAGGGTCTGTTTAAAATTATTTCTAAAATGGGTATCTCGACGATTCAGTCCTATTGCGGCGCGCAGATATTTGAGGCCGTCGGATTAGGCAGTGAATTTATTGAGAAATATTTTACCGCTACACCGTCACGCATTAGCGGTATAGGCATTAAAGAAGTAGCGATGGAAATGGTGCGTCGTCATAAAGACGGATATCCGGACAATAATGTTTATGATGATATGCTCGACGAGGGTGGTGTTTATCATTGGCGAAAAGACGGAGAACATCATCAATTAAATCCGCAGTCTATTGCCATGCTTCAGCATGCGGTCCGCTCCGGCGATTATCAATTATTTAAAAAGTTCTCAAAAGTGGTGAACGATCAATCCACCAATTTGGCTAATATTCGCGGTTTGCTTAAATTTAAAAAAGGAAATGCGATTCCGATTGAAGAGGTTGAACCGGTCAATTCCATTGTAAAACGTTTTGCGACGGGTGCGATGAGTTATGGATCGATTTCAAAAGAAGCTCATGAAACATTGGCGATTGCAATGAATCGTTTGGGCGGATTTTCTAACACGGGCGAAGGTGGTGAAGATCCGGATCGATTTAAGCCGGATGCTAATGGTGATTTACGACGTAGCCGTATTAAACAAGTTGCGCAAGGACGGTTTGGTGTAACGATTGAATATTTAGTTAATGCCGATCAAATGCAGATTAAAATGGCCCAGGGTGCAAAACCGGGCGAGGGTGGTCAACTTCCTGGTCATAAGGTAAGTCAAGAAATTGCGAATACTCGACATACCACCAAGGGTGTTGGTTTGATTTCTCCTGCGCCGCATCACGATATTTATTCAATCGAAGATTTAGCTCAGCTTATTCATGATTTGAAAAATGCTAATCCACGCGCGGATGTGAGTGTTAAATTAGTTTCTGAAATTGGTGTTGGTACCGTCGCTGCCGGTGTTTCTAAAGGAAAGAGCGATCATGTACTTATTAGCGGATATGAAGGCGGAACAGGTGCGTCTCCACAAACATCGATTAAACATGCCGGCCTTCCGATGGAATTAGGCATTGCTGAAACACAACAAGTCTTGGTCATGAATGATTTGCGCGGACGTATCCGTGTTCAAACGGATGGGTAATTAAAGACCGGACGGGAAGTTGTTATCGCCGGAATGTTAGGCGCTGATGAATTTGGTTTCTCGACGATTGCTTTGGTTACATTAGGATGTATTTTGCTTCGTAAATGTCATTTAAATACCTGTTCCGTCGGTATTGCGACGCAAGATAAAGATTTGCGTAAGAAATTTAACGGCGATGCTCAATACGTCGTCAATTTTTTTACTTTTGTCGCTCAGGAAGTTCGTGAAATTATGGCTGAACTTGGCTTTAGAAAATTTGAAGATTTGGTTGGCCGTGTCGATATGTTGCAGACAACCGACGTGATTCATCATTGGAAAGCCAAAGGTATTGATTTGACGAATATTTTACATAAACCCGACGTACCGGCCGATGTTGCCATTCATCATGTTTCCAAACAAGATCATGGTTTAGAAAATGCTTTGGATAATAAATTGATTGAAGGTTGTCGAGAAGCCATCGATCAAAAAAAACCTGTGTCTCTTGATTTTCAAATTAGAAATATCAACCGCACCGTCGGGACAATGTTGAGCAGCGAAATTGCCCGTAAATATGGATTAGCTGGTTTACCAAAAGGCTGTATTCAAATTAAGTTTAAGGGTTCGGCAGGACAAAGTTTCGGTGCATTTTTAGCCAATGGAATAGATTTTTCTCTCGAGGGAGATGCTAATGATTATGTCGGAAAAGGTCTTTCCGGCGGACGGATTGTCATTTATCCTTCTAAACAAGCCACGTTTGTGCCTGAAGAAAATATTATTATTGGCAACGTTGTTTTATACGGCGCTATTATGGGCGAGGCTTATTTTCGCGGCATTGCCGGCGAGCGTTTTTGTGTCAGAAACTCCGGAGCATTGACCGTCGTCGAGGGTGTTGGTGATCACGGTTGTGAATATATGACCGGAGGCCGTGTTGTCGTTTTAGGAAAAACCGGACGAAATTTTGCGGCTGGTATGAGCGGCGGTATTGCATACGTATGGAATAAAGATGGCGATTTTGAAAAAAAATGTAATATGGAAATGGTTGAACTGTTTAAAGTCGAAGAGGTCGGTGATCGTAATGAACTTAAACAATTGATTGAAAATCATCTGAAATTGACGAATAGCGCGGTCGCTCAAAGAATTTTGAATGATTGGGAAAATTCATTGAAACAGTTTGTTAAAGTCTATCCAATCGATTACCGCAAAGTTCTCGAGGAGGCTAAGCAATTAACGCAGCAGCCGGAACTTTCCGAAGCGGATAAAGAAGAAGTCATTGAACGGAATTAATAGGAAATAAATTGTATGGGTGATGTTACAGGATTCATGAAATATGACCGCGAGGATTTTCATAAAGAAGATCCAAGCGCGCGTATCAAGCACTGGAAAGAATTCACGCTGGAAATGCCCGAGGAGAATTTAAGAGATCAAGGCGCCAGATGTATGGATTGCGGTGTTCCTTTTTGTCAAAGCGGCTGTCCTATCGGAAACATTATTCCTGACTGGAATGATTTGGTTTTCCGTAATCGTTGGAAAGAAGCGATTGAACGCCTGCATAAAACAAATAATTTTCCTGAATTCACCGGACGTGTTTGCCCGGCACCGTGTGAAAACGCGTGTGTTTTGGCCATCAATGAACCTGCTGTAACCATTAAAAATATTGAAGTGTCTATCGTCGAGAAAGCCTATGCGGAAGGTTGGATTAAGCCGGTTCCTCCGAAACATAGAACAGATAAAAAAATTGCTATCATCGGTTCCGGCCCAGCGGGATTAGCCTGCGCGGACCAGCTGAATAAAGCCGGCCATAATGTCACCGTTTATGAAAAAAATGAACATTTAGGCGGACTTTTAACATTGGGCATTCCTGAATTTAAATTAGAAAAGACCGTTGTTGAGCGCCGTTTAAAACGCATGGAAAAAGAAGGCGTGAAATTTAAGACCGGAATTAATGTCGGCGTCGATGTTTCGGCTCAAAAATTAGTTGGAGAATATGACGCGGTCGTTTTATGCGGCGGCGCGGAACAACCCAGAGATCTTCCAGTTAAGGGCAGAGAGCTTAAGGGAATTTATTTTGCCATGGATTTTTTGACTCAACAAAATCGCCGCGTCTTAGGACAAAAAATTGATTCAAAAATCAGTGTTACGGCGGAAGGAAAAAATGTTGTCGTTATCGGCGGCGGCGATACCGGCTCGGATTGTATCGGAACGTGTAATCGTCAAGGCGCAAACAAAGTTTATAATTTCGAACTGTTACCTCAGCCACCGCAGCAACGGGATAAAGATAATCCTTGGCCGAATTGGGCGTTTATTTATCGTTCCTCGACGTCACATGATGAAGGTGTTGAACGGGATTTTGCCGTCATGACCAAATATTTCTCCGGTGATGAAAACGGAAATGTAAAAAAATTGCATGGCATACGGCTTGAATTCGGCGATAAAGATCCAAAAACCGGCCAGCGTCCTATGAAAGAAATTGCTGGATCAGAATTCGTTATTGAGGCAGAATTAATATTATTAGCCATGGGATTTACGGGGCCAGTTAAAAAAGGTTTGTTGGATGATTTGGGTGTGGAAATGACGGAACGCGGCAATGTTAAATGCGATGAAAATAAAATGACGAGCATTCCCGGTGTATTCACCGCCGGAGACATGACACGTGGTCAATCTTTAGTTGTTTGGGCGATTCAAGAAGGACGGGCGGCGGCTAAAGGTGTCGATACATATTTAATGACGGCTAAAACGGTTTAATGATAAAAATTTTATACATTTCTTAAATTGTAAGAAATGAAAAACATAAACGGGAGCTGGTTATGAAAAGAATATTTATGATGTTAGTCGCAGTTTTATTCTGCGCCGGTTGTGGCGGAGGAAATAAAGATCAAGCTCAAAATGCGCCTCAATCCCTTAAAAAGGATCAGGATTATATGGCTGCCGGTATTCAATCTTTGACTCAGAAAGACATCGCGTCAGCTATTCAGAATTTTGATATGGCCATTAAGACGGATCCGACCAACGTCGAGAATTACCTTGTTTTAGGCCAAGTTTATATGCGATTGAAACAATATGAACGCGCCATCGATACCTTTTCTGCGGCCGTTAAAGTTGCGCCAAATAATCCAGAAGCCCATTATATGTTGGCGATTAATGATTTTCTCGACGGACGATTTGACAACGCTGAAAAGAGTGCTCAAAGAAGCACCGAATTATTTATGATGAACCGCGATGAGGAAAAAACAAAAAAATCGATCGCTTTATTAAAGAGCATTGAAGAAGCTAAGAAACAACAAGAAAAAACAACGCAATAAATAAAATCGATTTCTATTCTAAAGGGGCTGAAAAATTTCAGCCCCTTTTTTATTTGGATAAAATTATCAATATCATCTGCATTTTTAAGTTACGAATTGTTATAATGCTGATATGCGAAAATTTTTTATGACGGCATTTCTTATCACGCAAATAGCTGCCCTTCCCCATATCGCCCACGCCGGAGCTGGCCTTGAACAGCGTATGAAGGCCGTAAAGGAACAGCGCGCTCAGCAGATGCAGCAAATGCAACAACAGTCCATGATGCAGCAGCGGCAGGCGCAACAACAAGCGGCTAATCAACAGATGGCCCAACGCCAAATGCAGGTTTATCAGCAGCAAATGGCGCTTCAACAAGCGATGCGGTCCAACCAACAACAATTTCAGCAACAAACTGTTCAACAACAACAGCAAGCTTACGATCAGGTTCTCCAATCCAAACAATTGATGGAACAGCAATTCCAGCAAAATCAAGCATCCATGTTTCAGGGGCAAACGACGTTGCCCGAGTATGCGCCGGTTGAGCCATACGTTGAAGACGTTGTCGAGATGGCGGACCTTTGGGAGGATTTGAAAATTTCTTCAGAAGCCTGGCCTTTAGTCATTGATATGGAAGCCAAGGGAATTATTGTGGGTAAATTTATTGAAGATTACCGGGCCCAGGGAGTTCGCATTAAGAAGGATCCGCAGCATTATGCCGAATTAATTGACTCCATGTCTTTTGATAATCCGGAAGTATTAAAAAATCCTTTTGATAAACTTTTACAGATCGTCGCGATTGTCGAATACGATTTCAATAATGGTGTTGACCCGGATCGCATGGCCCGCCAGGTTTTAGGCGAGCAAGGTTATCAGCAAAATAAACAAAGACTGGGAAAATAAAGTAAGAAGTATAAAGTAGAAAGCTATGTCAAAAAAATACATTCTAGCCATAGACCAAGGAACGACGGGATCACGGGCATTTTTGATTGACGATCAAGGCAAAATAGCGTCGAGCTCATATCAAGAATTTAAACAATATTTTCCTAAACCCGGATGGGTTGAGCATGATGCGTCGGAAATTTGGGATTCCGTCTGTCAGGTGATCAAACAAGCGATTAAGAAATCCAAAATCAAGAAAGATCAAATCGCCGCCATCGGCATAACGAATCAAAGAGAAACAACGGTTTTATGGGATCGTAAGACGTCGAAACCTTTAGCTAAGGCTATTGTGTGGCAATGCCGACGGACCAGCGATATTTGCGCTCAATTAAAAAAACACGAACCTATGTTCCGTCAGAAAACCGGCCTGGTCATGGACGCTTATTTTTCCGGAACAAAAATAAAATGGCTGTTGGACAATGTTAAAGGTTTAAGGTTTAAAGCGCAAAGAAATGAAATATGTTTTGGAACGATTGATAGCTGGCTGATATGGAAATTAACCGGCGGTAAGACGCATGTCACAGATATGACAAATGCGTCGAGGACTTTGATTTTTAATATCAATAATCTTAAATGGGACACACAATTACTTCGGATTTTAAATATTCCTCCTTCGGTGTTGCCAAGTGTTCAGAATTCAGGATCAATATTTGGTTATACGGATAATACAGAGATGGGTTTACCCCAAGGTATACCGATTACAGCCGTGATGGGCGATCAACAAGCCGCCTTGTATGGCCAAGGATGTTATGAGCCTGGCACAATAAAAAATACGTATGGCACGGGATGTTTTATGGTGTTGAACACCGGAAAAAAATTAATTCATTCAAAAAGCGGTTTATTGTCGACGATTGCCAGTGACCTGAACGGAAAACCGATTTACGCGCTGGAAGGATCGGTTTTTATCGCCGGGGCTGTCATTCAATGGTTGAGAGATCAATTGAAGATTCTCCGACGGGCGGGCGATGCTGAATCATTTATTAAAGGCTTAAAAGATACCAACGGCGTTTATTTTGTTCCGGCCTTTGTCGGTTTAGGCGCGCCTTATTGGGATAGTGAAGCCAAAGGTATCATATGCGGATTAACCCGGGGTGCAAATGATCAGCATATTGTCCGTGCTGCATTAGAATCAATGGCTTATCAGACCAAAGATGTTTTTGAAATCATGAAAAAAGAATTGGGAAAAGCTGCTCGTGAACTCAAAGTCGATGGAGGTGCCTGTCAAAATAATTTCCTAATGCAGTTTCAGGCAGATATTCTTAACTGCAAAATTGCCCGTCCTAAAAATATTGATTCGACGGTGTTAGGTGTTGCGCAATTGGCTGGGATTGTTGCGAAAGTTTGGAAAAATAAAGACGTGCTCCATAAGATGCAGGCCAAGGATAAAATATTTTTTCCTAAAATGACCGATAAAACTCGAGCGCAGCTATATGATGGTTGGAAAAAGTCCGTCAATCAGGCCCGATCAAAATAAATTCAAAATTATTTTATGAAAAGAAATATCGGTCAGTTTAAAAAATCACCTTATGATCTTCTGGTCGTCGGTGGAGGAATCAATGGTTCCGCCGTTGCCAATCTCGCCGCGCAAAACGGTCTGCGTACAGCCCTCCTCGAAAAAAATGATTTTGCCAGCGGAGCGTCGAGTAAATCCACCAAATTAATCCATGGCGGTTTACGTTATTTAGAAAATTTCGAATTTGGTTTGGTGAAAGAATCCTTACGTGAACGTACCGCCCAGCTAAGAAGCGCCCCACATTTAGTCAAACCTTTAGCCTTTATTATTCCTGTTTATAAAAATGACCGCCGTCCGCTGTGGATGATGAAATTAGGCGTATCCATTTACGATTTATTAAGTGGAAAACATATTATTCATCCATATAAACCATTGAGTGTAGAGGAAGTTCTTCACTTCATTCCTTCCGTCGAGAAAAAGAATTTAACGGGCGGGCTGATTTATTGGGATGCTCAAATGGATGACGCGCGTTTGGTCTTGGAAAATGTTTTGCAGGCTGATAAAAGCGGCGCGCACGTGGCAAATTACGTCGAGGTTAAATCCATTATTAAAGAAAATGGAAAAGCGGTCGGCGTTAAAGCCAGAGATTTACTGACGAATGAAACATTTGATGTTCGATGTAGAAAGATTGTTTGCGCCGCGGGTCCGTGGACAAATCTTTTTCAGCAAAAGGAAATGAATAAAGCTCCAGATAAAATAAGAACCACCAAAGGTATTCATATTGTATATAATGCCCGGTTTTCTCCGCACGCGGTTTTCATTCAATCGAAAAAAGATGACCGAATATTTTTTGTTATTCCGTGGCATGGTCATACATTGATCGGCACAACCGATTCCGATTATACTGATAATCCCGACGACGTTTCCGTCAAACCAGAAGATATAGACTATTTGTTTAAAGAAGCCTCGCGTGTGTTTCCGGAAGAAAAATTCACCGATGAAAAAATTATTACGACGTTTGCGGGTTTGCGTCCGCTGGTGAACGCAGCCGATGGCTCACCGGGAAAGATTTCCCGACGACATGTGATTGAAGATTCTTTTTCCGGTATTCAATATATTTATGGCGGAAAATATACAACATACCGCGTTATTGCCCAACAAAGCGTTCAGAAAATTCTAAAGAAAAAAATTTTGTTCTCGGATGATATTTCGCTCTATGGCGGCGGAAAATTGAATAAATCGCCGATGGAACTTTGTGAACAATATGGAATTGAGCCTAGTATGATTGAGTCTTTAATTCAAACTTATGGTTCTCGCGCCGAAGATGTTTTAATCTTAACCACGAAGGATCCAATATTAAAGGAACGAATTCATCTTTCTTCAACTATGATTAAAGCCCAAATCCGTTATTCCGTCGATGTTGAAATGGCAATCAAAGAAGACGATATTTTAATCCGCCGCTTGCCTATTTCTTACACCGGCGCAATTAACCATGCCGTTCGCCGCTATATAAACAGTTTACTGGTGCAATAATCACGTTGGTCCATATGAGAACTATCGGCATTTAATCATCCAAGCTTCCTCAGTATGGAGTGGAAGTGAACTAATACAATGACAGAAGAAAAAAAATTAAATTCTAGAATAATCATTTGGGCGATGATGATTTCCGGCGCAACATTGCTTATTTATGAAATTGCCGCAACACAGGCTTTATTATATTTTTTTGATTCCAGTTCGTATTCATTAGCCACAACCCTCACATCATTTTTACTTGGATTATCTCTGGGAAGTTTATGGATTTCTCGACGACTCGATAGAATCAATAATAAGAGAAAGCTATTCGTTATTCTGCAGCTGTTAACGTCTGTTTATGCAGTCGCTATTCTCACACAATATGATTTTATCCCGAATATACTCATTTCTTGTTATCCCGCTACAGGCACAAGTTTTTGGCTTAAACTGGTATTTAAATTTCTTGTTGGAACACTGTATCTTATAATTCCGACGATGATGCTGGGCGCATCTTTTCCATTGGCGGTCTCTTTATTGCTGAATGACATTAAAAAAGCCGGACAGGATGTTGCACGGCTGTATTCGTGGGATATGTTCGGTGCTATTGCCGGGACAATTGTGGCCGGTTTTTGGATGATTCCGAATTATGGTTTAACCGCGACATTTATCTTTGGCGCCGCATTAAATGTCATTGCGGCTCTGATCATGGCTGAAAATAAAAGAAAATATCTAGGACTGACAAGTTTAGTTGTAGCATGTATTTTTATATTTATTTTTTTCGTAAAAACAAATGCTATAGATAAAGTCGAAATTCCCGTTATGAATCCAATCTCTATTGTTGATCTTGAGACAAATTCAGCAACAGAAGAATTTAAATGGTTTGATACCAGAAACGTTTTATTTCGCTCGAATACGCCTTACGGCGAAGTTGCTATTACTGAAGATCATCCGGGAGAGCATTCTTTATATTTAAATCGAAAATGCCAATGCACTAACTTTTCTTCGACGGGAGAAACGCAATTGGCCGACCTATCGATCAGTTATCATAAAAAGGATAGTCTTTCTGCTCTTAACATTGGTTTGGGATGTGGTAATACACTTCAAACGTTGGTTGAAAACAAAAAGGTCAATGAAGCAACTATCGTCGAGATCAATTCGGTTATTCCAACGGTTAACCATTTCTTTCATGATCAAGAATTTTTAAAAAATCCCAAAATCAACTTGGTCATACAAAATGGTTTCGATTTTTTAAGAAGTAATAAAAATAAATTCGATATTATTGTCGTTGATGTTGAAGATCCTAACACCAGCCATTCGTCTCTACTTTATACTAAAGATTTCTTTAAGCTCGTTAGCAATTCCTTGGATGAGAACGGAGTTTTCGGTTTTTGGGCGTTTGGTGTTGCCACATGGGAGGAAAGTGGGCAGATAAATTATGAATATCTTGGAATTGTTTATAGAACGTTGCGGTCGGTATTTCCTTTTGTGGATTTTTATTTTGATCATACTGAAAAGGCCCCTGTGTTCATCGCTTCCAAAGGAAAGAAATATAATGGAGAAATAAAATTCTCCGAGGAGGAAATCCAGATAAAAAAGAAACTTGAATTATCTGATGGATCAATTAATACGCTTGATCGAAATATATTGGCGGGCCACTTTTATGGGCCGGTTAATTTTAGTACAGGCGTCGAGATGGCCCCGGTCAAAAAAGTTGATCATTAAAAAATGAAAAAGTTTATTTTAGCTTTAATAATTATTTTTTCCTTTCTTTCGAAAGCTTACGCGACGGATACAGTCATCATTCTTACATCCGGTAATAGCTGGACGGTACCGGCTGATTTTGATGCCAGCAATAATACCATCGAAGCGATTGGCGCTGGTGGGGCTGGTGGTGATGGTGGTGCCAGAAGCGGCCGGGTAGGAAACACATCTGGCGATGGGGGCGGCAGCGGCGGTGGTGGTGAATACCGAAAGATTACGAACTTTAATCCCGGTGCTGGACCGATATCATATTCGATTGGCCAAGGAGCAGTTAACAGTAATGGCGGTGACACAACCTGGAATACCACTTCTTTAGTTGCAAAGGGTGGAACCAAAGGGTCAGCGGCTGTGACCACGACCGCTGGGACTGGTGGCGCAGGCGGAACCGGCGGAACGGGCGCCGGAGGAAATTATGATGGTGGAGCGGGAGCAAATGGTGGTAATGGCGTTAGTGCCGGAGGCGGTGGCGGTGCTGGAGGCGGTGGCGCCGGTGGGACAACAGCGGTAGGTACAGCTGGGACAGTTGGTGCTGATGGCCAAGGTGTTGTGGGTGGTGCTGCTGGTAGCGGTGGTACAGCCGGTAATTATGGTGCTGGCGGCGGTGGTGGTGGTGGACAAGGTAGTGCGATAGACCCCGGTACTCCTACAGGTGCTGCTGGTGGCGCTGGTGGGGCTGGAGGTACTGCAAGTGGCGGAGCAGGGGGTACGGC
>JAGOSC010000057.1 GCA_018062515.1 Candidatus Omnitrophota bacterium | reverse complement strand
CTTTTTAAATTTTAATGCGTTTGCCCTGCCTTTATTACTTTGATTGATTCACAGAGATGATCAGAGCGTATGAAATCAACGCGTCGTCAAAATAGACGGTGTCATTAACCGAGTTACTTCCTTGTGGGGCAAACAACGAGCAGATGACCCGCATTTTAACTGCCTTTCTAGGAACGGTGATATTCGTTAAATACAATTCTTGCCAGTTTGTTGTTCCGGTAATGCTTCTTGTCCGGGTTGCGCTGACGATGACTGCGCCGGCTGCATTTAAAAATTCTAAACGGAATTCTCCAACAGCCGTCTTGGAAGCGGATTTAGCAAAAACGCGCGCGCGCTGTATGATTTTTCCGGAGGTCACGTCGATTGTCTTCGCAATTTCACTATAATAATTCTGATTTAGAACAGCGTTGGTGACAGTCAATTGAGCGGAATAATTCCCAGAGTGAAACACAGTGGCATTCACGGCAGCCGGAAAGAACTGATCACTCCAGTCGCTTAAACCGTTTTCAAAATTTCCATTGATTAGCTTGATCTCCTGAGTGGGATATCCTGTCAACGGCGTCCGGCTAAAGAGAAAATTATCCAAATACACCGTTCCCCCCGCAGGAGCGTCAGCCGCATTCGCATAAATGATGTTGCTAACACGGACAACCTTAGTACCTGTAGGCGTTGTTCCGAAAACATAAAGATCGCGGTAACCGGATGTCCCTTCAACAACTTTTTGTACCGAATCAAGAACGGTGCCGCTCGCGTTTAAGTATTCCAGCTTGACTCCTGTCACGGTTCTTTTGATCGGATTAATCGCGGGCGACACAAACCCTCTGGCGTTGACAAATGTATCGGCCGGATACAAAGTTCCAGCCGTGTCATAATAGATGTCCTGGAAGATCTGTCCAAAATATTCTCCACCCGCGGTATTAATGACTTTTTTGGCCGCGAGTGCACCTTCTTGCACGGGCGTTGTAACCGCAACAGCAGGAATGTCGTAGCTAAACTCATTCCAATCGCTTGTTCCATTTTCAAAATCACCGTTAATAAGACCAGTTTGGTAACCCGTTAAAGGATCTTGGGATAAAATCGCGGCGTCAAAATAAATCTGTCCGCCATTGGCAATCGTATCGGTTCTAGGAGTAAAAACAAATGCCTGAAAATCAACCTTGGTCGCTCCCGCAGGGACAGTGGCATCAATAAATAATGTTCGCCAGCCGGTTGTGCCTCCAATGATGTCTTGAGCTCGGCCGACTTCCACATTCGCGTTGTTTTTAAAGACCAATAAAACACCCGCACGCGCTAGCGATGTTGCAGGAAGCGTTGCCTTGATATTGAGTTTGGCGTAGAGTTTTGTGGAAGTAACTGTTATGGTTTGTTGGACCGCGGCGAAATAATCCACCGTTCCAATGGCAATTGTATTTTTAACAGAGACCAACCCTTCATTAACGACGATGTTTTGAGCCTGCCAATTAGCACCGATCACGGTCCAACCCTGGAAGTCGTTTTCAAAACCGGGATTACTGAGAAAATTATTGGCAAAACTAGGCGGGGTAAACAAAAAACCTGACAGTAAAAAAACAAATAACAGGATTATTCTTTTCATATACATCTCCTTATAAAATATATTGATGGAACCCACAGACAAGGCCGTGGTACCTTTCTGAATTTATCATACATCACCGCTGAAAAAAGATTTTTATTAAATATGATTCTTGATTGGGGAATTTGGAAGATAATTTTTCCTATTAAGACTAAAAGAAGTATATATCAATAATATTAAACTGTCAAAATTACTATTACCGCCTGTCAAATTTTTAATTCTTAGAAGTTACATCTCTGTTATTTTATCTAAGCGGCATAAAAAGTACTATAAATTATTTTTTGACATTACTAACTTATATACGTTTTTGGTGTCCAAAAAGTGTCTATAATTGCAACTACTTATTTTTGTTGAGCTATAGGATTTTAAAGTATGGCTCTAAAAGTTTAATCCATAACGTAGCAATGGTAATTGTAATGATGGAAAAAATAAATCCGACGGTTAATATGTCTTTATTCTTTACAATGTTTGTTGAATAAACCATGGCTAAGGCGGGTGTGGAAATCGGCGGCCCCAGGGCTAGTGTACAAGAAAAGGTAATTGCTAAAACTAAGAGCAGTGAATTTTGTCCTGGAATCGCCATGGCTAAAGGTAAAATCAAATTGGCTGTGGCCGTATTACTCATAAAAGCACTAAATACAGCAGCCAGAATGCTGAATATAATAACCAACAAAAAACCCTGCTGCTGAAAAATCGGCCAACTGACCACCCATTGGGAAAGGCCGCTAATCTTTAATCCTTCTCCTAACGCGAGTCCTCCCCACATTAAAATTAAAATATCCCAGTCTATATTTCTGAAATCATCCTTATTGAGCAATCCAGTTGTCGCAAAAATACCGGCACCTAAAATAGCGATCATTGCGGCTGGAATCTTATGCCATCCGGAACTGACCCATAAGATAATCATCATCAGTCCAATACAAAGAACAATTTTTGAAGCCAGGGTCCCTTTTTCCGCGATTTCAAATTGAAAATGCCATTCCCGCTCCTTCGACGGGTAAAGAGCAAATAAACCTATGCTTGTCACGCCGATTAATACAAAGACTAAAGGCAATGCGATGATCATCCAAGACATAAAGCTAAGATAAATATGATGTTCCGCAAGGATTGCAATAGCAATGGCGTTAGGAGGAGTGGCAACGGGAGTTCCTAATGCCCCAATCGTCGCTGCCAAAGGGATAGATAGCATAAGACCAACACGGAGTTTTTCTGTTTCTTTTATTTGTTTCACTAAGTGATGGACTAAAGGGATAAGCATAGCGGCCGTGGCCGTAATGGTCATCCACATGGATAAAAGCGCAGTCACCGCCATGAAGCCCAAGAGAATATTAAATGGGCGACGGCCAAAGACCTTGACCAATTTTTCAGCAATCCAAATATCGTTTTTATATTTACTCATGGCCCGGGCCAGAATAAACCCGCCGAAGAATAGAACAATAGTTGAACTGCCTAATGGAAGTAAAAATATTTCATAACCGCGCTCATCCATATTGAGCACACCGCCTGGGCGGCATAACAAAAAGGTTTCAAGAAGAATAGCTAATAATGACGTAGCATAAAGTGGAATAAGTTCGGTTGCCCAAAGAAAGGCACAAAGAACAAAAATGAAGGCCATACGTCTAGCTGCCTCAGATACGTCCGGCGGCATCAAAATATACGCCGCGTATGACACAGATAAACCGAGCAATCCTAACAGGATTTGTTTTTTCTTCATAAATTCACTAAATAATTTTTTGATAATCGGCCTGATTCGAAGTCAGCAATATTTTTCAGCGTTGTATGAGAAATATTCTCTAAGGCGTTTTTTGTAAAAAAAGCCTGATGGCCTGTAATAATCACATTCGGGAAACTCAAAAGCCGGGCAAAAACATCATCTTGAAGAACCTGTCCTGATAAATCTTCAAAAAACAAAGCCTCTTCCTCTTCATAAACATCCAAGCCTAGATATCCGATTTTTCCGCTTTTAAGGCCTTCAATAAGACAGCCTGAATCGATGAGGCCTCCCCGACTGGTATTGATCAGCATCACACCTTTTTTCATCTGAGTTAATGCTTTGGGATTAATGATATGATGCGTCTCTTTTATTAAAGGCAAATGTAAAGAAATAATATCACTGCTCTTAAATAATTCCTCGGTTGTGACATATTTAACGCCGAGATCTTTACATTCAGGATTTTGAATCACATCATACGCCAATATATTGGTTCCAAATCCTTTCATGATACAGGCCATTGAGTATCCGATTCTTCCTGTACCCAAAATCCCGACGGTCTTTCCATAGATTTCAAAACCGAGTAGTCCTTCCAACGAAAAGTTGCCGTCATGAATGCGATTATAGGCACGATAAATCTTTCGATTGAGCGCCAGCATAAGCGTGACTGCATGTTCAGCAACTCCATATGGAGAATAAGCTGGCACACGAATAATGGACAAGTTTAAATCTTTAGCGGCGTGCAGATCCACATTATTAAAACCAGCGCATCTTAAAGCGATTAATTTTGTACCGTTGGCCGCTAAGTGAGTTAAAATTTCCCGGCTAAAATCATCATTGACGAATCCACAGATCACTTCAAACCCAAAGGCGAGCTTGCACGTTTCAATGGTTAAATGGGTATCGAAAAATTTAAATTTATGGTCAAAATCTTTATTGGCCTCCTCGAGGAATTGCCGGTCATAAGATTTGGTATTAAAAACTGCAATTTTCATTCTCTTTAATTCCTTTACCGCACATTTCAATGATGATTTGAATGTTCGGATTTTTTTGATTTTTTGTGCCAAGGCCGATGCGGAGACTGTAAAAAAATGGACGTGATTATTAAGATACCTTTTTTATTTTGTATTCTTTAATGATCAATTTCAAGTCCTTCTTGAATTAACTTCTCTACTTCTAGCCAATCATGTACGTGTTTTGGCTGATTTTCACTTTTGTGAATTTCTTGTGTTTGATCAGAACTAATTTTATTTTCATTAGGTTCTTTCATCGTATTCTCCTTGTGTGTTTTAATCAAAAACACACACCTTATTTTTTCCTTCCTTTTTTGCTTTATAAAGCGCTTGATCAGCCTTCGCTATCAGATCATGCCGAGTCATCTTCTCTGTGTACATGCCGACACCGACGCTGATTGTGACTGTCTGTTGAAATTCTGCTGTTTGCACAGATTTTCTTAGCCGTTCCGCAACGATATTTGCCTCTTCACTTTTTGTTTCCGGTAAAATAATGACAAACTCATCACCGCCGTATCGGCAAACAATATCAATGTCACGCACATTTTTTCTCAAAATTTTACCAATATCTTGAAGTAATCTATTTCCCTCAGGATGGCCGAAAGTATCGTTATAAAGTTTTAGATTGTCGATATCGATCATGATAAGGCCAAGCGGCCTTGATAGCCGTTTAACTCTTTTAATTTCATAATCCAATGATTGATTAAAATGTCTGAAATTGTGAAGGCCTGTCAAAGAATCGGTTATGGTCAAAAAATGAAGTTCTTTGTACATTCTCAAATTTTCAATTGAAACAGCTACTTCCCGGGAAATAGAGCAAAGAATTTTTAAATCAACTTCATTGAAAGATTTATATTTTTCGTTTCCCTTTTCAGCCACATTAATAACGCCTATGACCTCTTCGCCTAACATGATGGGGACGCTCATGAATGAATTGCCAAGATGAGAAGACTCGGCCGCTAGTTGGAATTTTGGGTATTGTTTAATATTTTTGACCAATAACGGTTCACCTTCTTGGGCAACTAAACCAGCGATGGATTCTCCGATCTTTATTTTCATTGTAAAAATATCATTATCAAATCCCTTGGCGCTCTTAATACACAGTTCACCCTGATTATTGTCGACTAACATAATTGAACATTTTTGTGCGTCAAGAATTTCCATGGTTTTATCAGCAACGAAGTCATACAATTTGTCTAATTTTCTGATTGAACTAACCTTTTCATCAAAACCGACAATTTCTTCAAGTTTATTCTTCTCTTCTTTTAAATTTTTTTCCAACCGTATCTTTTCCGTAACATCTTTCCAAACAGAAACAAAATGCGTAATCTCTCCCAATTCATCCAAAATGGGCGATATGGTTTGATCAGCCACATAAAGTTCGCCGCTTTTTTTCTTGTTTATCGTGTGGGCATGAAAAATTTTACCTATCAATATCGTATTCCATAATTTTTCATAATATTTTTTTGTCTGTCGGCCCGATTGAAGTATTTTTGGAGTTTTGCCTAAAACTTCTTTCTTTTTATATCCGGTCGTTTTTTCAAAAGATGAATTTACATATTCAATAATCCCCTTATTGTCTGTAAGCATGACATGATCAGCTGTTTGTTCAATCGCATTCTTGAATATAACCAAATCTTTCTCTAACTTTTTATGCTCAGTAATATCATGAATAATCCCTTCAATACCGATGATTTCACTTGTCTCTCCATAAATCATATTACTCGTCACTGATAACACAATAATGCTTCCGTCTTTACGTTTATTTTGTACTTTATAATCTCTCACAAAACTCAATTCTTCTAATTTTTTTAGAAATTCTTTACGTTCTTCGGGGTGAACGTATAAATGGTCGGCTAAATTAAGACCGATCACTTCATCTTTGCTCACGTACCCCAAAATGTTTACAAATGATTTATTAACATAAACAAGATTCCCTTTCGTATCAGCTACGTAAATACCCGCGTGTAGATTTTCGATGATACGGCGGTACATATCGAGAGTACCAAACACTGTATTAAATTCTTTAGCTAAATTTGCAGTCATTTGATTTCTCCATAGGATTGATCACAAACTTATTTTCACCTGGGATTTTTTTGATTCTAGGCATTTTTTAATGGCTGGAATCAATCGCTCATCAATTTCGCTTTTGCCAATAAAGTCGGATGCCTTTATTCCCTGCGCCGCTTTTTTAAAGACCTTAACTTCAAACATTGATAAAATAATCACATCACAATCCGGGCAATCGTCTTTAATACACCTCGCCGCCTCAAAACCACTTGCATTAGGAAGATTAATATCCATAAGAACTATGTCCGGCCGAATGCACGCGGCTTTTGTAATTCCCATTTCCCCTGTACTAGCTTCAAAAATCTCCAGTCCAATATTCCTTTTTTTTAAATATTCTTTGAGCATTGTTCTAAAGTCATCATTATCATCGACGATTAATATTTTCTTAAGTCCCATGTTTTTTATCCTTTATTTTTCAGCCTACTGTCGATAGCTTCAGTTTTCACTATTTCTGGCTGAATATATTCATCCATACCATTTTCTTGCCAACGTTTACCTTTGTTCTTAATAGTAGTCGCAATGTCATCCAAATGCTTATAATTTTCTTTTGGTAGCGCTTTTTTGAGTATCGTTAATATTTCTTCTTGCGTAAGAATCATGTTCACCTGCTTTTTTAATGATTTTTCCTTTCTCGTTGAGTATATGGTGTTTTTGAAAATAAATATATGCGGTTTTATGCAGTTGAAAGTGAGTAGTAGTACCTATATTGCGAAAAAATTGTGAGGTTGGGAACACCGTATTGAAATGAGATTTTCCTTTCTTTACTGTCGGTTTCTTGACTCTGATTGGGCTGAGTACGGTGTTTTTCTCGCTGATTTAACCCGTTCCGGCAAATGATCAAATTTTTCTTTTCGCTGAGTTCGGGAGTCTCTGGTTTGCTGCTTACGCGATTTTGTTCTTATTCGACTTTGCATAATCTTGATCCTTTCGTGTTTTTAAAAATTGCTTAATTGTTAATAATATGTTTAAGTCGTTAGTTTCAATTAATAGCATATTCATTCAGAAAATGACGTAAAATTCTTATTTTTGATCCTCTAGAGTACGAAGGAAATTAATGAGCATCCAAATATCATCTTCACTTAAAACATCACCTTCCCAAAAGGCCGGCATCGGCCATCCGCCCTCGGTTATTTTCCAAAAAATCGCGCCATCGGTTTTCTGAAGAAGTTTTGAACTTGTTAAATTCGCGACTTCTTTTCCAAATTTGATATCCGGGCTTTGCTCCTTACCTATGCTTCCATGACATGCTGAGCAATAAAATTGATATATTTCTTCTCCTTTCTTTAAATTTGCTTCCGTCGGGGAAAAAGGATTTTCACGTTGAATATATTCTTCCGGAGCCTGCCACTCTGAGACCTGTTCACTCGGAGTAACCGGCCTGAAGATATTCACATTTTCCCCTAGCTCATTCACTTTTTTTTGTATGCATTGCAGCATAACACCATGTTTATACTCCAAACATTCTTTATAAATTTCCGAGACTTCTTGTCTATGTTGCGGAAGGACTTCCTGGGAAGAATTGGGTATAGTCGATTGACTATTTAACGACGCGCAAGAAAACGTTCCAAATATGAAGCAAAGAAACAATGATGCGGTTATGATTTGTTTTTTCATAGGATTTCCTATCATTCGTGAATCCGCCAAGCGCCTCAGTTTATACTCTTTAATATGCTTCAGCCCTTCAATGGCCTTGCTGGCTTCTTTTCGGGTCAATTTTGTAAAATCGCTCTTGTGATAATATTTATGAATAAAATTTGTTAAGTGTTCTTCTTCCCAATGCAATTGATGCACCATGCTCTTGATAAAAATCTTTTGTTTCAAAGTCATGCCGTGATCATTGACACGGTAATGTCGGCTACGCAAAAAATAATTCATGAGCTTACGGAATTTATTCTCATCAAGCTCTTTTGCCGAATGAACCCCAACGGCATTAAAAAGAATTCGACGATATTCTTCGTCATTTAATTGAAGTTCCTTTTTAACGATATGGATAATTGCCAATTTCTTTTGATCAATCATGACGGCTCCTTATTCCTACATGTTTTATATCAAATCCTAAGGAAACAATATATGAGGTCTTGTACACGACGAATTGGGTATTTATACCTAGACGGCTCATTATTTAGTTTGTAGATGATTTCACTCAGAAAACATTTTTAGGAAGGAAGTCGAAGGAACGCTTTTAATTTTTTTCATATTTCGTAAGGGGCAGCTGATATAAAATCATTCCTATCATCATAAAAATTATCCAAGGATTTTACGTTAAAGAAAAGCTTAACTGATACCGTGATCCGACTAAGGACGCCGCCAAAAAATGATGATAATGGTGTTAAATTTTCCATATTATTTTTTTCTTATTATCTAGTAGAATTTTAATCTAAATCTTTAACTGCAAGAAAACCGTCGACATCCCGGCTTTCTTGCAGAGAAAATCCTAATTTTTTGAATATATGAATCATGGACAGATTGCCATGGCCAACATAGGCAGCCAATTTTTTAAGCTTATGCCGTCGAGCAGCTTGAATCAGAATTTCATTGAGAAAGGTCCCTATGCCTCGGCCTTGATAATCTTCTTTGATAACTACTGCCGCTTCCGCTGATTCATTTTTTCCTCTTATGTACCTTCCGATGCATACCATTTTCCCATTCGGCGCCGGTGAATCAAATCCCGCGATCGCCATGTCTTTGTTGTAATCAACTCTGACACGCGCCTGGGCAACGGCATCAGGCATGTCTTTCACGATCATTAAATACCGTTGATAGATCGTTTCTGGTTTATGGCTATAAAAAAAATCTTGAATGGCCTTTTCATCCAGCCGACATAAAGGACGAAAGTACACCGTTTTATCTTTGAATTGACGCAAGTATGGAATCAATTCTTTGACAGGATGATCGTCCTCAATAATTTTTTGACATTCACATGCCATGAGTTTGTTCCTGCTTTAATATAAAACAGTTTGGTGTTTTGCTATTGGTTGTCTTTCTAAACCCACAATAGCCAGTTTCTTTCCCTCGTCGGTATCGGTAAAATTTTCAAAGTTTTCAATAAATAATTTAGCTAAATTTTGAGCCGCTTGATCATAAGCGTTTTTATCAGCCCAGAGATTACGCGGGTTAAGAAGATGCGGGTCTACTCCTTGGAGTGCTTTTGGAATTTGCAAGTTAAAAAAAGGCAATGTTTCGAATGTTGCTTCATCAAAACTGCCATTGAAAATGGCATCAATGATTGCCCGATTATCTTTGAGCGCGATGCGGTGTCCTACCCCGTACGGCCCCGCGACCCAGCCGGTATTGATTAAGTAGGCTTCGGCATGATGTTCCTCCATTTTATCGGCGAGAATTCGCGCGTATTTAATCGGCGGAACAGTCAAAAACGCCTTACCAAAACAGGCAGAAAATGTTGCCTGCGGCTCTTTAATGCCGAGTTCCGTGCCAGCTACTTTCGCAGTATATCCACTTAAATAATGGTACATGGCTTGTTCTTTACTTAATTTAGACACCGGCGGCAAGACGCCATACGCGTCACAGGTGAGGAAAATAATTTTAGATGGATGACGCCCTTTTGAAACCGGCTTAACGATGTTTTCAATATGATCCAATGGATAAGAAACGCGTGTATTTTCTGTTTTTTTCGCTGATGTATAATCAACCTTACTGTCTTGATCAATATCAACATTTTCAAGTAAAGCATTGCGACGAATCGCGCGAAAAATATCCGGCTCACGTTCCGCTGTCAAGCCGATGCATTTTGCGTAACAACCGCCTTCAAAATTAAAAACACCTTCATCGTCCCAGCCATGTTCATCATCGCCGATCAGCGCCCGTTTTGGATCCGTTGACAATGTTGTTTTTCCAGTTCCAGATAAACCGAAGAATAATGCGGTGTCTCCTTCTTTTCCTTGATTTGCTGAACAGTGAAAAGCGCCGATGCCTTTAAGTGGCAAAAAATAATTCATGATGGAGAACATGCCCTTCTTGATTTCCCCGCCATACCATGTTCCTCCTATGACAGTCATGCGTTCTGTCATATTGAAAGCGACAAAAACTTCACTACGCAATCCCCACTTGGCAAAATCTTGGCATGTTGTTTTGCAGGCATTTAAAATCGTCCAATCCGGTGTAAAATTTTCTAATTCCTGGGAGGTTGGGCGAATGAACATATTCTTAAAGAAATGCGCCATCCAGGCAACTTCGGTGACCAGCCTCACGGACAAGCGTGTTTGCGCGTTCGTTCCGCAAAAACCATCCATAATATAAAGTTTTTTTCCGCTTAACTGTGCTGTCGAGATATCTTTTAAGTGAGCCCAGGCTTCTTTGGATAATGGTTTATTATCAGAACCAGATGATTTGCCTGTCGCCCACCAAACGGTGTCTTTGGTTATTTCATCGACGACGATATATTTATCCTTAGGAGAACGCCCGGTAAATTTTCCTGTATCCACCGTTACTGCTCCTGATTGAGTGATTACACCGCGTTCGTTACCCTGCCGCGCTGAGTCGGTCTCATCCTTAAACAACTCGTCATATGTCGGATTTCTCAATATCGCTTGAGGATAAATGCCAGTATTTTTTAAGTTAATATCCATTGCTTACTCCTTACAATTGTTCTTTAAAAGTTAATTTCATTTTCTCTTTATAGAGTACAACCTTGACACAAAATAATGAATAGGCTAATGTGCGTGCAAATATAGGTAGAATTACCTACGTGATTAATGTGCGGATAAATTGATTGCGAGAAGAAAATTTTTTAGATAAGAAGATGAAGAACAGCCAAACACTAAGCGAATTGAGAAAAGTGATAACATGCACGGGGTTCGTTTCAGATGAACCCCATGCAAGCGGCGCATTTTTCATTTAATGTCGGTCTCCTTTACTGTTTTTAGTTTTCTTTACTTTTCCGCGATCATTTCATCTTCCACTAATTTCTCGGCTTCAAGCCAGTCATCACAGTCGTGACCATCTTGGCAGCCTCTTTTTTGATAAAGCTCAAAAGCTTTTTTTTCCACGCGTTCAGCGAAGATGTTGGCGTCCGCTTTTTCCGGAACCGTCATTTTACTCGTAATTATTTTTTCTTCGATTACGGTTGGCATAGGGCCCCCCTTTTTTTGCTTAATTTTTTTTGGCTGTTTTCCCGAATTAGGAAGCTTTAACTTGCCATTTGGATTAATCTTCGCTAGACCCATGTCTTGCGATTCTTCTTTAATTAATCTTTTAACTCTATTGGGGGTGGGTTTGATTTTCATTTTTTCACCTCCTCATCTTCAATCACAGCGTTAAGGACTGCCTTAATTTCCGTAAATTTAACCCATGTTTCTTCGCGGAATAAATAAAACAGAATGCTAATTGCTCCCAAAAATTCCAAGCCTCCCAACGATAAGGCTGTAATGAATTTAGTTTGCGCGCTCAACGTTGAATAAACAAAAAGAGCCATGTGGATTAAGAACAATCCGCTTACTAAAAGAATCACGGCCAGGGACACAAAGATAGAGCCTAAGTAAAAAACCCGTAATTTTCCAATGCCATGGACATAAAATTTAGCCGCTTTGATTTTCATCAAAGCGGATTTTCTTCTGTAACCGCTCACTACATTGAGAAAGAACAGCGGTGAAATAATTTTACGAATCATCATTAACTTAGACATGGCAACTTTCCTTATTTATTTACTCTTTGAACCAACTAAATATCCGAGGAGAAGAGAAAATGCTGTTGCGCCGGCGATGTACGGCCATGGATCTTTATGTACTCGTTTATCCGCTTCACTGATGACTTCTTTGACTTTCTCTTCCCCAACGAGCGCTTTACCGACAATCATGTCTTTCACGTGAGCATATTTATCGGTTAAAAGCTCTTTTAATTCCTCTCGTTTTTCCTTGGCCGCTTCGTTGAGCAAGTCCAAGGCTTCTGTGATTTTACCGTTTCTGGTTTTTGGTAGATTTTCTGTGGTTAACATTTTATTTCCCTCCATCTTGAGCGGTTAATATTGTTGGAAAATACATTTTTAAGTTAAACTTACACATAGCGCTTTACCTTCTGCATGGGATTTCTGTTTATAATTCTTAACTTCTTTTACATACATATCGGAACCGACTTGACTCCTTTGCACTAATACTTCGCGAACAAGCCAGCCTAACCCCATCATCAACTGATCATGTGAATTACCTACAAAGACTTCAAGTTCTTTCAAACTGAGAGGCCTATTCTTTTGTTCTAAGACAGTGAGAATTTCGCCAGCCATGATTCCGATATTCGTAATCATTTTTCTTCTCCTTTTTTGATTTTTCCGTCTAAAAATTTATTTAAAAACGGCATCAATTCGCTGTCGATGTCACCTTTGTTAACAAAGACGATAATCTTTTTGTTAATAAGTTCCTGGACGGACGCTTGCTTAAACATCGACATGGTGATAATTCGGCAATCAGGAAGATGTTCTTTGATTCGTCGGGATGTTTCAATGCCGTCAATACCACGTAGACGAATGTCCACCAAACATACCTCAGGCTTCTCCCTTTTCGCCATTTCCACGCCGATCTCTCCAGTTTCGGCCTCTTTGATTTCTACGTCCAAGAATCTTTTCTGTATGAAAGAACGAAGCGTTTCTCTAAAATCTTTATGATCATCAATGATTAAAATAGTTTTATTACTCATTCGTTTTGTCTCTCTTCCCATCTTCATTATGGCAATACTGGAAAATTAATATATGCGCTTCTATACACGCAATAATAGGTAGTTTTACCTAGAACGTCTTCGGGGACGAACATTTTTAGGTTTTGTCCGAATGATTTCAACGGAACAATGGGCGCGGCCGGCAATGGCGGAAGAAACGCTGCCGATCAAATATCGATTAATCATTCCATGTCCTGTGGCGCCGACAAATATAGAATCTGCCCCATATCGTTCGGTCTCTTGCAAAAGAATGACTTTTGTATCTCCATCCTCAATAAATGAGGAAACAACCAATCCTGATTTTTCTAATGTTGATTTATATTCATCATGCATTTTTGTAATCCAGGCTCTTGGATTTTTGTTATCGTTTATCTGCCATTTTTTCTTTATAGAAGATTCATCCGGAAGGTTTACAATGTAAACATCGGGATACATATCTGAAATTGAAGTTGAATAAACCATCGTGCCTACGGCTGTGACCAAATGCGCGGAACTGCCTTTCATCCAGCGCCTCTCGCGTAAAATATTAATGGCCGCGTCACTTTCTCTTGAACCATCGACGCCAATGACGATGCGCGAAGGAGAATTGGTTTCTTGCGTATGTGGCCGGACAATCCGGACCGAACATGTCGCTTCAGACATAACTCTCAATGCTACGCTTCCAAAAAAGTAACCACCTAGACCCATTCTTCCATGCGCCCCAATGACAATTAAATCGGCTTTCCAGTCTTTAGCTTTTTCTAAAATCTTCCAGGCCGGGGATCCTCCGCAGGATTCTGCGTGAAAACTCCATTTAGGAAATTTTAGTTTAAGCTTTTTGCGCATATGATCGGCAATGACTTGTGCCTTCTTTATTTCCTCATCAATATGTTTGAAAGATTTTTTATCCGACGGGCGTTTGGACTTAACTGGTTTATATCCTGGTAGGACAAAAACATCTGCCACTGAAAATATACAAGCTTGCACTAATTCGGGAAGGCCTGCTCGTTTCAAATCATAGTAGATTTTATCGGCTGAACTGCGTTCATCGCATGCGATAAGTATTTTCATTTTCTTCTCCTTATAAATAAAATTAATTATTGCATAAGTGTAATCGTAATAAGATTGATCGTCCTAGGATCGACCAGCCGGTCAAAATCTTCGTAACGCATTTTGATCATTTCGCGATGCGTTCCTGCATTAAACGAAATCATTTCATTTTCTGAGAAACTCTCAGCCACAATAACATCGAGATCATACAGTTCTCCAAACGGAGGCATGGCGCCGATTTCACAGTCAGGAAATAAATTTCTAAATTCTGATTCGGTAGCAAGTGTAACCTTTTCTGCTTCCAGTTGTTTTTTAAGCTGATTAAGATTAATCTTATGATTAGCCGGCAGAACAGCCATCACCATTTGACCATCAACTTTTAACATGACTGTTTTGGCAAATTCCTTACCGGACTCATGAGCAGCTTGTACGGTTTCCTGACTCGTATACGCCACCGGATGAGTGATTACTCTATACTGTAC
>JAGOSC010000111.1 GCA_018062515.1 Candidatus Omnitrophota bacterium | reverse complement strand
AAGCGCATATCGAACGAATCCGCGCTAAAGAAGACCTTGCGCTTTAAAATACTCTATAACGATCTTCTTTGCCACGATACCGGAAGGATTTTCACCTCCGGTAATATTACACGCGAACACATACGTAGAACCACCATGCTCAAGGAAACCGACAAACCAACCCAAGTTCCATTTCCCATCAGCTCCCATGCCTGAACCGGTCTTTCCATAAAGCGTCCCCTTTTCGGTCTTCTCTATCTGCATAATATCGCGCAAGATCGCAATATTCTTTTCAGAAACTGGGAGTTTTCCATCCAAAAACTTGTTCAAAAGATCGACCTGCTCCTCAGCGCTGATCTTTATTGATGTTGTATCTGGCCGCGAAAGCCAAAAAATATCGATCCCGGCTGAGATATCCTTAGATCCATAATCGATCTTTTCCATATATTCTTTCATCCGGACTGCACCGACATCGTGCGCTAAGATCTGATATGCGGGTACAGCCGACACCCGAAATGCCTCACGGAGCGTTAAATCCTGATTCCACCCCTCTATGTCACGCTTTACCCCATCCCACCGATACCACGGCTCGTCAGCCCCCTTTATGAGCCCAAGTTCAAGCCCGATCAGGGTGTTGTAGATCTTGAATGTTGAACAAGGCGCAAAACGTTGGGAACCCCTAACCGGATCGACAGTGGAGGATTTCTCTGTAGACCGATTATAAACGACAAATGCCGGGCTATAGTCTTTCCAAATAGCCCGATCAATTTCTTGGGCATTTAAGACTGTCGAAAATAAAAAGAATGAAATGAACAACAAATAAATCTTTATGGCCATCATTGAGAATCTCCTGGACGACTTTTTTTCTATAATGAAAACGACCGAAGATCAATCATTGCTTAAACGTTTCTCCGTCAAAACCATGCTCCGCATCGCCGCCCTCAGCACCCCGGAACAGCGCGAAGCGCATATCATATCGCTCAAAAGCAAAATATAAAACTGTGGAATGGCTAATCCCCCTGCAACAATTCAATCCTCTCTCCTTCGGCAAAATATACCCAGCATCTATCTGATTGCCAAATCGTCGAACCTCCATTCAGTATAATTAACACCGGACGCTTACAAGCGCATTGATCTCTTTTAGCGACCTGAAACATAGCGTGATCATCCGTAACGCTGGGATATCCGGCACCGTTAGGATGTGAATGCCATTCACCGATAAAATACTTAGTGCCTGATGCCATACGCCACAGTTTCTTCAGAAAACTGTTCGCATCTTTCGCCTCTCTCAAGAAACTTATCCTTTTTCCAGAATTACCCTTTGAGATCATGATCTCTTTAACCTCGGCTTTCCTCAAATCATCGGAGTACTCACCAATCAGTATTCCACCGCATTCATTCGGGTAAGATCCTTCACATAAACGTACCATCTTCTGCCAAATTGAATCCGGCATAATTACCGATAAATCATATTTGTGATCAATCCAATTCTTCATACCACGGAATCCAAAATTCTTTTATAAGTAAAATGCTCATCGTCATAACCATAGATTAAATACCTCCCCTTGTCAAAAGCATCACCACATAATTCATTCAAACAAGAATATATTATTGATGTTGCCGCTGACATTCTCGCTTCCGAGGCTTCAAACGTCATGAAATAACACCCCGTATTCGGCCTAATTCCTATATCTTTTTCCGGGGATTCAAGCAAGACAAGACATTCCTTAAGATCTTTATCATCGCTACTGCTCAGATAAATCCTCATCTGCGTCAATATTTCATTAATATCAGGCGAAGAATTCTTTCCGGATATCGCAATGATTAAGAATCTTGCTTTATTAGTAATAAAAGCTGAAACCATCCGTTTTGAATGTTTTTTTGCAAAATCCTCTAAACATGAGGATGCTTTCACCGGCAAACCGGCATCAATCCACAAATCATATTCCAGAAACCGTTGCATATCTTTTGAATCTACTGCTAAATCAAGAATATCTGCCAAAGCAAACGAAAAGTCCCCCCACGGATTGATATCCTTTAATACCCTGACCATTTCAGATACCTTTGGCTTCCCAACACTGCTAAAGCTCAAAGCATGTCTGCACAAATTACCGGCCTCGATCGTTTCATGATCGCATACAATCATTCTGGGAAGGCCTGACTTGGCCAAAAATACTGAAAGATGACTCCCGATTGCACCGCAACCAAAAATAGCACAATTATTCACCGAAGACTGCCCCCCAATCCTGCTGTATAAAAATCTCTGAGAACAGTCATGTGATTTGAAATACTCGATTTTTGAGTTTTCGATTTCCTTCTTATAATCACTGACGGCAAGATTATAATCGACCTTTCTTTTCTTGCTTTTTTTCCTCTGCTTTCTTGTAAGTCGGTAATAAACAGAAATGTCTAATAACCAGCCCTGCCAGTATATATCATTGACCACCCCGGCATTGGTCTCTTTGATCGGAAACCCCAAGATAACAACAAATTTCTTATCAGATAACCTACACCCTTCCCTTACTAACCCATCAAATGATAAGCCTTCGCGTTCTAAAAGCGCGAATATCTCACGGAAATAAATTGGAGGCCTCTTGTACCTAAGGACTGGCTCTTTCTTAAACCAAATATATATCCCGCTTCGTTCACCAGCAACTAAGGACTTCGGGTCTACATTAAACCGGCCAATTCGAATTAACTGATTCTCCACAAAATAGGAAAATAAACCAAATGTAGATTCTGCTTTAGAAATCCAGTCCTGCGGTTTTTCCTCAACAAAAAGCAGATGCAATGGCTTAACTGCTGGAAACTGCGGCAACTCGTAATAATCCTCATTTACTTCTAATTTATTCTCGGCGGCTTTTGTTAAAAATTCATTCAGATATTCCAAGAATGCTTTAAAGGTGGGATTTTCCAGCCATTTCCTACTATCCGGAGGGCATATTTTCCCGTCGTCCATTCGCACATGCGGGAATATCCATAATTGCTCATCAACAAAGAAAGCCTGCGGGCTATCGTATCGTGGATAACCCGCAGGGATTACAATTTTGATATTTACTTTTCCGCTGGCTAACTCAGGAATCGGATTGGCAGGCAGTAACCGAAAATGAAACACTCCAGAAATCGACTTTTTATCAATACTCTGAGTGCCTTTGAAAAATTCTTCAATCGCATCTTGTTCCTCTGGACTGAACATATTTCTATCCAAATCGATTTGGAAACAATACTGCCGGGCTCCTCGGCTTCTCAAAAGTTGTGGCGGCCTTTTCTGACGGCACATCAACTGCAAATCTTTTATCGGAATCAATATTTAGCAAACTAATTTGATCATCGGGAATGACATATTGAATGGATCCATCGCTGGTAAACTTAACGGTTCTTTTTGCATTCTTAAACGATGAATAAATCTTCAATGCATATTCGTTAGGTGGGCTCTGGTGACCTTTATCGCCGGGCTTCGTTTTATTCGTCACAACAACAATTGATGGAGCGACTGACAACAATCCGTCAGTGAAACACCCTTCGGTATTTTCATCAAACGCTTCATCCTTGCCCGAGTCACCCCGAGAAATAAAGAAACCTTTTGATCCATGATGGGACGCATGAAGCAACTTCGATGAACAACTGCGTGAAAACCTCGGCATAATCCAATACTTCCACGTCAACTGCTCCCCGTCCCCCGTAATCAACACGCTTGAATTCATATAGGTAATTCGGCAAACGATTGAACCTACATGAATCAAATCAGATATTGATTTGTTGGCGTTGGTAAAAAATATCGTTCCTGATGCAGATGACAGACAGGCCTGTTACAATAAGTTTCCTGATATTAAAATTGTGTCTCTCAGTCAAGACCTAACGTCAGAATGGTGGGATAACTCT
>JAGOSC010000010.1 GCA_018062515.1 Candidatus Omnitrophota bacterium | reverse complement strand
GTATTGTAGTTATGGCCTGACGGTACTGGCCGCCGCGATTATGCGTATTTTTATGGTTTACAAATTGCAACATTTTAGAATCACCGGTTATCGTGTTTACACAAATACGCCCATCAGCGGCGCTATGCGTGGATTCGGCGGGGTTCAAGCCGGTTTTGCGATTGAGTCACATATCGATCTTTTAGCAAAGGGTATTGGAATGGACGCGGTTGATTTTCGTATGAAAAATATCACCACGCCTAATATGACGACGATCAATCAAATGAAATTGACGACGAACGGTTTAAAAGAATGTATTGAAAAGGCCTGTGCAGCGTCGGGATGGAAAGAAAAGCGCGGAAAACAAAGTCATCTTTGCCGCGGCATCGGAATCGGCATTGCCGCTGATGTTATGGGATCTAAAATGTACAAATCACATGAATCGGCTGGTTCTATTGTTAAAGTCGAAGAAGATGGATCAGTCTATTTATTTACCGGTGCGGCGGACACTGGCCAAGGATCAAATACGGCATTATCTCAAATAGCCGCCCAGGAATTAGGCGTCAGTTACAGTCGTATTAAATGTAAATCCGGGGACACAGAAATAACGCCTTTTGATACGGGAAGTTTTGCGTCGAGAGTTACTTTTATTTCAGGGAATGCGACGATACGTGGCGCGCGCGATGCAAAGCTGCAAATTCTAGAAATCGTTGCGACCGAATTGAAATTGAATATCGAAGATTTAGACATCAAAGCGGAAGAAGTCGTCAATAAAAAAACCAGTTCTGTCCTTATGGATTTCGACGACGCTTTGAAATTAGCCTACTCATTTAATTATGGAAAACAGATTATTGGACGTGGTAGTTATAATCCCAAAACAACCCCCATTGATTTTCGTACCGGCGAAGGTAATGTCTCGGGCAGTTATGGTTTTGAGGCACAAATTGCTGAAGTGGAAGTCAATAAGGAGACGGGGGAAGTAACTATTTTAAAGATGTATGATGCGCACGACATTGGTAAAGCAATTAATCCTCAATCGGTCGAAGGACAAATTGAAGGATCTTTAGCCATGGGTATTGGTTATACTTTTCTAGAAAATTTACATTTTGATAAGAAGGGACGTCCGGCGAATGGTAATTTCGCGAATTACCGTCTTCCACGGAGCATAGGCATACCAGAAATGGAAAGCATCATGGTAGAAACCAATGATCCGGAAGGGCCGTTCGGCGCTAAGGGAATGGGAGAAGCCTCGCTTTTGCCGACATCGGCGGCCATTGCCAACGCGATCGAAGATGCCATTGGTGTACGAATGAAAGAACTGCCTATTACGCCCGACAAGATTATTAAAGCTCTTAAAGAAAAAGAGGAACAGGAGAAACAAAAATGAGAAAAACCCACCTATTTTTATTTCTAATCTTAACCGTTGTCACGTCCGGCTGCAGCTTATATAAAGTCTCGTCGGAAGATACAACATTGAATTTTTATCCTTCAAAGGCGACGACGAAAGATATCGAGTACATTCAAGAAATGACGACACCTTATGAAGTCATCGGATATGTGACGGTTAATGCCGAACGAAGACAAAGCATGAATGAAGTGGTCGAACGGATGAAACGTGAAGCAGCCATTTTGGGTGGTGATGCGGTAATAAATATTGAATCCGACGCTACCGGAGAATGGAAAAAGTTGCCCGCACAGCAGTTTGTTGGCAATGCGTATGTCCGCGCTAATTTTAAGGGCGCTATTGTTGTTTTAAAATAAGACCATTATTCATCGGTTATCTTTGAAAATTCTTCCGGGGTATTAAATGTCTGGATGACTCCCGGATCATCGACGGGAAATAAAATGATTTCATCGGGAAGTTTCTTAAATATAGAATTTATTCCCTGCAAATAATTCAGATTTAAAAATTGTTCTTTAAAGCGAATCGAGAAAATAGGCGGATGTCCCTTTTTCTCTTTGTAGACGGGAATAATGATTTTTTCAGGACGTCGGTGAAATTCACTTTTTAGTTTATTGATCGTGTCTAAAGTGATGAATGGGTAATCGACCGGCAAAAGCATAACACCTTGAGATGACTTATTTATTTCTTTAAAACCGGTCAAAAATGAAGATGTTTGGCCAAAAATATAATCTTTATTGTAGACAATCCGAATACGATTGTGTTTTAATATGAACGGTTCAATCTTCTGTGCATGCGCGCCTAGTACAATAATCAATTCATCAATGTGAGCATCTATGAACCGTTGTTGTAACTGTTCAATAATGGTCACGTGATTAATTTTAGCTAATGCTTTTGGCGAGCCAAAGCGTTGACTTTCACCGGCGGCTAATAAAAGGCATGATAACATAATCCAATTATATAGTTACGATTAGCGTATTGTCAATTCTTCCAGGAGAAATCCATTGCCTTTGTTTTATATTTATTACATCTTAATAGGTATTAGTGTAGTCGGTATTTTTTATGTCGCGTGGTTGTTGAAAACCGAAACCGGTACAGTCAATTCGATGAGGCCGACGCTGGTTAAAAAACAAAAGTATGGCCAACCTTTTGCCGGAAAAGACGCTATTATTAAGAATTTTTTTGAAAAAAAACATTCTGACCCTACGAAAGCCCAAGTTGTAAAAAATAATTTTTCCGCGAATGTATCCCATCAAAACGATCCTGAAAAATCTAACAGCTTGATGGCAAAACTAACTCAGGATGTGAGTTTTGGAAAAAATAAGGTTAACCCGCAGGACGATATTCCGCAGGCTACAACTTTTTCGGATCTGACCATTAAATCCTCGCCGTTGCAAGCCAAACATTTGTTCACCAGAGAAGAAAAGGAAAGCGCGCCAAGCACGGGTACGGCTTCGCTTACGACGGCACCGATTACCACTAATAAGCCTGATCCTTTGGCTATTAAAAGGGAACAAGAGGCGGCTGATCAGCTAAAGGAAATGAAAGAAAAATATGAAAAATTGGATGTTTTATTTAACGAGAAAAGTCAAAAATTGGCGAATATCGAAGGCGCGTTAAATAATGAATTAAAAAACCGCGAAGATTTTTTTAAATTAAAAGCCATTCTTGAAAGTGAAATTAAGGAGGTTAAGGATCGCGCCAAAGAACTTCAGTTGGCTTTGCGTACGGCGCGTACGGAAATCCAGCCACAAAAAATCCAAAGTGAACAGCAAGCTGATTCGCCGGTAAATTCCGCTATAAAAATTGATTTAAATAAGAAAATATAAGGAACACGGGAATTCCTTAAACTTAGGGAAATCTAAAATCACCAGTAAAACTCTAAAGAAAGATAAGAAAGGAAAAGATATGAAAAATTTTAATTTATTCATCTGCTCACTCGCGTTACTTTCACTCGTTGTTTTAACACCCAACAAAGGAACTGCACAAATGGCACCAACAACTGTTGTCTTACAAACTACTCAAGGTGATATTGAGATTAATTTATTCTGTGATGTCGCGCCGAAAACGTGTGAGAACTTTGTCGGACTAATAAATAAAGGTTATTACAATGGGCTCATTTTTCACCGTGTTATTCCTCAATTTATGATTCAAGGCGGAGATCCAACCGGAACTGGCAGTGGCGGGGAAAGTCTTTGGGGAGGAAAATTTGAGGATGAAGTTTCACCAGCTGTCAAATTTGATCGTCCTGGGTTATTGGCGATGGCTAATGCTGGACCAAACACCAACGGATCTCAATTTTTTATTACCACCGCAGCGACGCCGTGGTTGGATGGTAATCATACGATTTTTGGGGAAGTTGTCTCAGGGATTACAAGTGTTACCGCCATTGAACAAACGCCTACGGGTCCTGGTGATCGTCCGGTTCAAGAACAAAAAATCATCAATGCCTACGTTAAAAAATAATGGATCATGAACTGCTTAGCCGCGCTTTACTTGCCGAGAAAAATGGTCAAAAATTCGCGTTTGCCACGGTCATCGAAAGCACTGTTAAAGGAACTCCGCGTAAGGCTGGAGCAAAAATGGTGGTCATTGAAGATGGCACTTCTTTCGGATCCATTGGCGGCGGGCGTAATGAAAAAGATGCTCAGCAGCAATGCTTAGACGCAATCAAAACGAAAAAGACCAAATTAATCACCTATGACTATTTCGGGCAAAAAGGACAATCTGTTTGCGGCGGACAAATTAAGGTTTTTGTAGAGCCTTTCATCCAACAAAATAAATTAATTTTGTGCGGTGCGGGCCACATCGGTTTACCTTTTTCGATGGTGTGCAAAATATTAGATTTTCATGTGACCGTCATCGACAACCGAAAAGAATTTGCCAATAAAAAACGATTAATCCATGTTGATAAAATTCTAACTGGAAATTATGCAGACAAGCTGAAGCAATGTAAAATTGATTCAAATACATACATCATGATTGTCACGCAGGGTAATGAGTATGATTATGAATGTTTAGAAGCGGTGATTGCTTCCGATGCCGCATATATTGGTGTCATTTCAAGCAAGCCTAAGCGAATCAAGTTTTTTAATCGATTAAAAGAGTCTGGCGTAAAAGAAGCTTTTCTAAAAAGAATTAATATACCTGCCGGGATTGATCTCGGCGCTCAAACGCCGGCCGAAATCGCCATATCTATTGCCGCTGAAATCATCAGAATTTCCAATGAAAACCGTTTAGAAACGGATAAGTTTAAAGAAAAAAATAAAGCTTCATAATGTCTCATTTAATGCGGCTGTATCAAGAAAGGGTATCAAATGACAAAAGATGATGTAATCGATTTAATCCGGGATACCGGTTTTGGACTTTTAGCGACAACAGAAGGGAATCAACCGCGTGTTCGTCCCATGATGCCGTTTTTAACGGATGATAATCAGCTATTAGTCGCTTTATTAGGCCGCTCAAGAACCATCAAACAGATCGAAAAAAATCCAGCCGTCGAAATTTGTTTTGTTGACCGCAAAATGTGGTATGCCCGGTTAACCGGGGTTGGAAAGATTACAACCAATAAAGAGAATAAACAGCTTTTGTGGGACACGATTCCCATGTTAAAACAATATTTTGGCGGCGTTGATGATCCCAACTTCATACTTCTTGAGGTTGATATAAATGCTGCTGAAGTTATGACGCCGCATCAGAAAGAACCCGAGTTCGTTTCTTTTGAGTAAGTATTAGAGTCGAAAATATATAAACCCGTTAGCAAAAAAAAGCTGACGGGTTTTTTATTTGTACATATTTAGAAGAGAATACCGGATTAAGTCTTGGGATGTTCGTTTGAGGCAAAAACACCAAATGAAGGTCATTTCCTGTATAACTACTTAACATAATATGTATTATAGGAAGTTTGTTGAAAAGTAAAATCGGCTAAAAGGGATTCAAAATTTGCCTACAAAGTGCCATCTTTAATCGGCTCATTGGCTTTGTATTTAAGAATATTGTCGCGCAAGATTTGCTCGGTTCTTTGTGCGCTTTCGGAAGATTTATTCTTCACGGGGAGATTTTTCTGACGAACGCCGACTTGTACATCGCCAATTCGGATACGAATGATTTTGCCATCCACCAAGGCCGATGCTAATACCTTCCGGGCATTTCGTATAATGCGGCCAAAGCTTGCCCTGGAAATTCCCATAGCCGCTGCGCCTTCAGTTTGATCGTAGCCTTGATGGTCTGCCAATTTGATCGCTTCAAATTCATCAACTTTTAATTCAATTTCATCCGGGCGTCCGGGTTTGCCGCGCGGTGAGAATTGCACTACGATTGGCATTTGTTGAATGTATCGGACTTTTTTTCTTCGGCCTTTTTTCAATGTGGCACCTTTAAAGGGATAATTAATATGATCATGTGCTCATATTAAGTTGGTATTTATTATGAGCATATGCTTATTATAATATGGTAGTTAAAAATTAAAACGATTTTATTCGGTTTTTTAAATGTTATTTTTGATGTATGAGAAGTGATTTAAAGAATTTGCTGCAGGTCTAATGAGGAAAAATGTTTGTACGTAGATTTAAAGTTTTACGTTTTTCACCCAGCTTTTATTATCTTGATACCACTGAACACAACGTTTAACGCCATCTTCCAATTCAATGGTTGGTTCCCATTTGAGTATGTTTTTGGCTTTGCTGATATCGGCCCAGGTCGCTTTTAAATCCGTCTTGTGAAAATCAAATTGTTTGATGCGGACTTTTTTCCCTAAATATTTCTCAATTAATTTAATAACATAGGTTAATTTGTAAGGTTTGTTCCCTCCACCCAGGTTAATGGTTTCAAAACCAACCTTTCGCATAGCCTTAATTGTTCCTTTAGCGATGTCATCTACGTAGGTAAAATCCCGGCTTTGGGATCCGTCACCAAATAATTCAATTGGTTGTCCCTCATCGATCCATTTTATAAACCGGAACATGCACATATCCGGACGTCCCGCTGGTCCATAGACGGTGAAATACCGTAAAACCGTAATATCGATGTCATACAAATAATGATACGTGTAGCAGGTCACTTCCGCGGCTTTTTTACTGGCCGCATAAGATGAGATGGGTGTGTTAACGGCTAAATTCTCTTTGAAGGGCATTTTTTGTCCAGCATATAAAGATGAAGTCGAGGCCAGGACGAATTTTTTTATTTTAAATTCTCTGCAAAGTTCCAGTAAATTCAGCGTGCCTTGCGTATTGGTGGAAAAATATACATAGGGATTGATCATGCTGTATCGAACGCCGGCCCTGGCCGCAAGATTGATTACCGCATCGATTTTATGCTGCTGAAAAATTTTCTTAATGGCGGCATGATTTTCGATATCATTTTTATGGAAAATAAAATTTTTATCTTTTTGTAAATGTTGTAATCTGTGTTGTTTTATTTTTACGTCGTAATAGTCATTCATATTGTCCAAACCAATGACCTTGGTTTTATCCGCCAATAAGAATTCCGTTGTTTTTGAACCGATAAAACCAGCCGCGCCGGTTAATAGCACCGTTTTCATCTTCCCCTCTCTTCCTGTTTCAAGCTTTTTTGCCATTTCCAAGCGTCTCTCAAGGCATCTTCGAGAGTCAGTTGTGTTTTCCAGTCAAGCACACGAGTGGCCTTATCCACATTGGCATAAATTGCCTCCACATCGCCTTTTCTGCGCGGGCCGATTTTATAATTCAATTTTTCCCCTGTGACTTTTTCAAAGGTTTTAATAACTTCCAAAACACTGTTGCCGTGTCCGGTTCCCACATTTAAGACATCAAAATAATGATCATCCTTAACGGCTGATAAAAAATTAAGTGCTTTGACATGTGCCTGGGCCAAATCGACGACATGAATATAATCCCGAATGCATGTTCCATCGGGGGTATTGTAATCATCACCAAATATGGTTAATTCCTTTCGTATTCCCGCGGCCGTTTGAGTCACAAAAGGCACGAGATTACTCGGAACGCCTAGCGGTAATTCGCCAATCAACGCCGACGGATGGGATCCGATCGGATTAAAGTACCTTAACATCACAGCTTTGATCGGTGATCCGCTGATCACACAATCTTCGATGATTTCCTCACAAATTCTTTTTGTATTCCCATAGGGAGATTGTGCTGGTTTCTTCGGTGAGAGCTCGGTAACGGGCAAATGATCTGGCTGGCCGTACACGGTACATGATGAAGAAAAAACCAACAATTCTACGCGATGCTTCATCATTATTTCAAGCAAAACTAAGACAGAACCAATATTATTGTTGTAATATTTTAACGGATTCTCGACGGATTCGCCTACCGCTTTAAACGCGGCAAAATGGATAACACCGGAAATTTCCGGTTCCTGGCTGAAGACGCGGTCCATAAAAATACGGTCATTACAGTCGCCCTGATAAAGACGGACGTCCGTGTTCGTCAATTCTTTAAGCCGCTGAATCATTTTATATTCTGCATTCGAAAAATTATCAATGATAATCGCTGAATATTGAGAATTTAATAACTCAACAAAGGTGTGTGAACCGATATATCCGGCTGCGCCGGTAACTAAAATAGTTTTTTTCATATTTTGTAAAATGTAATGTTCATAAATAAAAAATATAAACGCAGACTATTGATTATCTACTCGGTTAGTCTTTAATTCATTTAAAAGGCTGAGGATAATAATTGAGTTAGGTACTGAAGATTATCAAGATTTTCAGTGAGTTTATCGTCCGCATTATTCGTATGCAGATTCAGGACTCCATAACAACGGTTTCTGGAAACCAAAGGCATAACCAAGGCCTTCTTGATTTCGGGCCGATGAAGCATAGAGGCAATTCTGCTGTCCGGATTATCCCGGTCAATAATAAGAGGAGCTTTACTTTTGGCGACGAGGCCTGCAATCCCCTCCCCCATTTTCAGACGTATATCCTCCGTTTTTCGATTTTTGAGTCCTTTAGAAGCTTTGATGGTTAATTCATTGGTTTCCTGATCCAACATCATGACCGAACCGCATTCGGTGTCCGTCATTTTTAATGCAACGTCGAGTAAAGTAATGAGCAATTCATCGACTCGAACGGTTGAATATATTTCATTAGCCATTATTTCAAATTTTTTCGTCCAGATCTTCTGAGAAATTGTATGATCATTGGCGCTGTTTTCATGGTTAGAATGGATTTTAATATTATCGCGCACTATTTCCGTTAATAAATTGATGATCGAATTCAGCATAATATTAGACACGACACGGATTTCCTTGATCTCGTTTAATACGCCCTCGACATCCGCGCCAATCAATTTAGCTTGATTTACATAATCAACTGTATCTCGTCTTTTATTAAGAATCACCGGGCCGACCATAACATAAGCGATGACCTCTGAATCGGCTGTTTTTATTGGAATGGCATAACTAAATAAGTCATAACGATTAGTAGCTTCCAGATAATGTGCATGGTTTACAAACTGAATTTCAAAGGCGTCATCTTCTTTAAAGATATCAAAACCTAGCGCTGGATGTGTAAGCAGGCGTCCGCCGTATTTGGTTTCTTCCGGAGGAAGGATGATTTGGCCGGCGCGGTCAACAATATAAATATTGATGCGTAGGACATCAATAAAACGTGAAAGCATGTCCCACCATTTATTTTTGATAATCAATTGTTGCGCTAATTTACGTGATTTGTCGTCGGTCATGGAGTTTTAATCTAGGATATTATATTTTTTCATTTTATTATAAAGAGTGGTTCGATTAACGCCTAACGCGGCCGCCGCTTTATTCCTATTCCAATTGCATTCATTTAATACGGAAATGATGTGTTCACGTTCAGGCTGTTCGGTGGCTTTTTTTAAAGATTTACCTTCACTACTCTTTGTTTCCTGCTCATCAAATTTAGAACCGTTGGGCACATCAATTTTATTTACCGTTTCCGTCTTGGCCATAATCACGGCGCCTTCAATGGCATTTTCAAGTTCGCGGATATTACCAGGCCAATTATAATTTTTAAACATTTGAATCACTTCATCCGATATGCCGGATATTTTTTTGTTATTGAGTTTGCTGTAGTGCTGAAGAAAATGATCGACGATCATTTTAATATCGTCCGTACGGTCACGCAGAGGCGGCATTTGAATGGCGATGACATTAATCCGGTAATATAAGTCTTCACGGAATGTGCCTTTTTCGACAAGGTCAGTCAATTGCTGATTTGTTGCGACGATGATGCGGGCATCCGCTTTACGGGGAATATTATCACCGACGCGCTCAAATATCCCGTCTTGAAGGACTTTTAAAAGCTTAACCTGAAGGCTTGGTGAAAACGCGTCGATTTCATCCAGGAAAATGGTTCCCCCTTTCGCGTATTCAAACCTCCCTTCTTTATCTTTAATGGCCCCGGTAAAAGCACCCTTCATATGTCCAAACAATTCACTTTCTAATAAAGTTTCTGACAGAGCGCCGCAACTAATTTCAACAAATGGTTTATTTTTACGGTTCTCGTCGCAGGAATGAATGGCTTTCGCTACCATCCCCTTCCCTGTCCCGCTTTCTCCGGAAATAAGAATCGTGGCATTCGTTGAGGCTACGGAATCAATGATTTGGTACACAGCTTGTATTTTTGGGCTGGAACCAATAATCCCCGCAAAAGATTGACGTTTGTTTTTAGCGATTTGTTCTTTTAAGGCCTTATTTTCCTCGACAAGTTTAATTCTCCCGACGATGTTGCCGATGATAAGCTTAATTTCACTGTCATTAATCGGTTTTGTAACATAATCAAAGGCGCCGATTTTCATCGCTTCAACAGCGGTTTCAATAGAGCCGTAACCGGTAATCATAATGACTTCAGTATGTTTATGATTTTTTTTAATTTCTTTTAACAAATCCAGGCCGCTCATTTTGGGTAATTTTAAATCAGTAATGACGATATCTGCCGAAAACTTTTCCAGGAATTTAAGGGCATCCTCCGCCGATGCAGCCATTTGCGTGGTGAAACCTTCAATCTTGAAGATTTCAAATAGTGATTCTCTGATCAGTGGTTCATCATCAACCACCAAAATACTGTATTTTTTATTATCGCGTTTATCGTTCATTGTCTTTTAAAGGTATCTTAATCGTGTAAGAAGTCCCCTCTCCAATTTCACTTTCGACATCGATGGTGCCGTCATAGGATTTGATAATTTCACCGACGATCGTCAAGCCTAATCCGCAGCCCTTGTCGATATCTTTGGTTGTAAAAAAAGGTTCAAAAATTTTTCCGATATCTTCCGAACTGATTCCTCGTCCGGTATCAGAAAAGTGAATCTTTAGTATTTTTGATTGAATTTCGGCCTTCATGGAAATTTTTCCACCGTATTCTATGGCATCGACGGAGTTATTGATTAAATTGGTAAATATCCGCTCAATACCGAGATCTCTAATCGTTTTAATATTCGAAGCTATATTTCGTTCAACGATAATATTTTTACGTAAAATTTCATTCATCTTCGGCGACAAGGCATGTTCAAAGGCTTGCTTAAGGTCAACAAATTTTTGGGCGGGATAATCTTCGCGTGAACACGCCAAAAGATTGCGTACAATATTTGCCATGCGATTTAAACCGTGCTTAATTTCAAGCAAATATCCGCGGACAACCTCGTCGTCTTGAATATGGTCCAGGCAAAGATTAGTATAACGGATGACACCGTCGAGCGGATTATTAAATTCATGGGCAATTCCACCGGCTAATTTTCCAATGGTGGCTAATTTTTCGTTAACAACCACCTGCTTTTTCAATTTGGTTTTTTCTTGATCCGTTTGGCCCAGCTGATTTTCTAAATTTACTTTTTCCTTAACGATTTGTTTGAATTTTTGATGTAGTTGAATCCGGCGGTGATTGAGGGCTACTTGTGTTGTCAGAAAATCCAATAATTGCATGTCGGTTTCATTAAAACGCCGACCGGTTTCTTTATCAGCAATATTCACAACGCCGACCAATTGATCTTTGACCATGAGCGGAGCGCATATAAATGAAGGCGTTGAATAGCTTCCCCGGTCTTTAAAATTATTGAATCGTCCGTCCTTAGCAATATCGTCCACATACATCGGTTCTTTTAATTGGGCGACTTTTCCGACGATGCCCTGGCCCATCTGTTTGATGATACTCTTTTTTTCCTGAATCTTCATGCCGAATGAACTTTTAAGAACTAATTCATTACCCATTTCTGTCCTAATGAAGATAGAACCGCGCGCGGCTCCATAAAGTTCCATGATTTTTTTAAGGGACACATCCAGAAGATCTGTTTCCCCTAAAGCGGTGTTGACGGTCGCGCAGATGTCGCTGATTTTTTGAAATAACTCGGCTTGACTTAATTCATCAATGGCTGATTTCATGCGGGTGTACTCAATTACTTACGGTCAATCGTTAACTTACTTTCTTTTAATAACTTCATGCTTTCAGCAAGATCTTTGAAAGATTTTGTAAATGGATGGTCGGGATGGATTTTGATAAATTCCTCGTAAATTGAAATAGGCAAATCATAATCTTTTAAGTCGATAATGGAAATCGTATTAATTGTCTTAATGAATAAATTAGCTCGCTCACTGGTTAAATATTTTTTTTGAGGAAATTTAATTAAAATGTTTCCAAATGTTTTTACGGCTTCTCTTTTTTGATTCGTGGATAGGTACATTGTTCCTAAAGAACGTAAAGAATCAAATTCGATTGAACTGTCAGGGTTATCTTTAATTAATTTTTGATAATGTTTTTCAGCTTCTTTAAAAGCCTCTCTGGCATTAGCTTCATCACCTTGTTTTTGGTAAAATTCCGCCAATAGTATCGGTGCCTGCATGCCAATTTGCGTCGTCGGATAATCTTTAATCACGCGTTTATAATTACTAATGATCCCATCGATATTATTTTCTAAGGCATAAGATCGACCGATATCAGCAATGACCTCTACCGCGATTTCCGGCTGGTCTACATATAATTTGGCGATATTTTCATAAACGTTTCGTGCTTGGTCATACTTTTTTTGGATCATATAGACGCGGCCGATCATGGTGCGTGCCATCGGAATAAGCGGAGAATTCGGATAATCTTTGATAAATTGCTCATATTCATGAATGATTTGAACAAAGGATATATCAGGAACAACTTGAGGATCACGGGATGCCTTGGCAAACGTGTTATTGATATGCCAAAGTTTTGATTCCGCGACGTAACTACCTTTTCTATCTACGAGGGCGAATACAATAAATATTCCGACCAAAATCATTAATAAGGATAAATATACCCTTCTCATCTATTGTCCTTTTCTCAGTAAATAAAATGTGGTTATTGATGTATAAATCATTGCGTCCATAAAGATGGTCACCAGGGCACTTAAAGATATATATAATACGCGCATTTCCGGAATCTCAGCTTCCATGGGAACATGGCCTTTGAACAAGATAATCATCACATATAAAAGTGTAGGGAAAAAAACCAGAAAGAATGTTTTGATAGGCGCTGTAAAAACATATTTTAGATTTTCGAAGATAGCAATAAAGACATTACGTTTCTCAATGACTATGAGCGGGAAAACGTAAGCAAATAATGTTGTACCAAGAATATTAAGTAAAATCTTAAAATATGCAGCTCCGTGAATAATGGTCATTTTTAACCAATAAAGCGGTCCAGTTGTGGATTGAAGACGTGTTGCGCGTGCAAAGATTAAATCAAATCCATGAATCAGGGATACATTGACGAAAAGCATGATGGCCGCGCCAACAACAATATAGACATAATATGGAAGTAGACGTTTAAACGCTTTTCCCAGTTTGGGTCTTTCATCATTATTAACCATCATAATGGTTGAAATAGACATACAGATAAGAAAACTGAACAATAATATATAGGCTGGCATCGTTGCGAAGTAAAAAAGTTTAGGCAGCAAAGCGATGTTGAATGGATAATGCACACTGTTTTCTGACCATAGTTTGCTAATGATTGGATCAAAGAATACATTTAGCGGCCATCGGGGAATGAAATATAATATTTCAAGAATCAATAGTTGAAAAAATAAGATGAGAGCGTACGGAAAAATGATGGTTTTATTTGTAAGAATGAGATGAAATGATGAACGAAGAATGGGTATGACCTTAGGCTGTATCTTCTTTTGTTTCATTTTGTTCCTAATGTCTGGTATTTTTATAATTCGGAGGAAATTGACTACATTAAATTCAGTAAACCATTACATACGAATATATTATGTGGATCATCCTAACATAGTCTTATAGAGCAGTCAATCGCTATTCAATGAAATCACGGTATCTTGGAGCAATCCTTCAATCAAAAGTAAAAAGGCAAGTTATTTTGGTAAATAACCTGCCTTTTTATATATTGATCTTAGAGTTATGCTTTTCTTTTTCTATTAATATACGCCATCGCTAACATTCCGCCGCCAATTAATACCATGCTCGCTGGTTCTGGTGTAACAGCTGGAACACAGTTAGGTTCACAGCCGGCCGGTGTACAGCAAGGATCAATATTTCCGATAATTTCGATTTCGTGTTCAACATCGCTGCCACCGCTGCTCAGCAAGCTGGTGCCGCCAAGAAGAGCTGTTCCACCACCACCGCCACCATTACAGGCTGTAATCAATGGGATAAGAGCAATTAGGAATAAGATTTTTATAGTTTTTTGATTTTTTGTTTCCATTGTGACCGATCTCCTCTTTAAAAAAACACTTTTCTTAAAACATTTAACTTTACGCATTCATTAACGAATCTTTCTTCGTCGTGTTGCCGCTAATCCAGCGAAACCGGCACCAAAAAGTAACATACTAATTGGTTCTGGTGTGACTATTCGTGTTGGCCGTACTTTGGTAACTAGGAAAAGCATATCATTATAATCGCTGTCAAATTGATCATGGTTTCCTGGAAGATCTTCCCAAGCAAGTAAGAAAGTATTTTCGTCTAATTCGATATCGACGATGGTATCTTCTGGATCATCTAAATCGCCGTCATTGTTTCCATCTAGATGGACAACAATATGTTGACCCGCTAAGCCGGATAAATGAAAAGCTAACATATGATCCAATCCATCAGAGTTTTGGTCAGGTACAGATGAAAAAGTGGTTGTACCTCCAGGCCCCGTTGATCTAAGAGAAAATCCGAAATCTCCGTAGCCAGGCTGAAGGGCAAAACCAGGGTATGGATTCCCTGCTGTTCCATTACCGGTAAATTGTTCACCTGTGAATGATAAATTAAAGAATGTAGAATCTGTCTGGGCATTACCACCAGCGGGAAATACGCCTAATTGATTCATATTTCCAGCCGTCAGAGAAATAAAGGCGAACTCAGATTGGTCACCATTACTGAGTTGTGACCAGAATTCTTGCGAGTCAACAACCTGCATACTGTCGGTTTGCCAATTAGCGGTGAATCCAGGTGAAGGTAAACCACGGTCTTCGTAGACCCTGTTGATTGCGTTAAAGATATCAACGCCATTATTGGCTTGGCAAGCTGTAAAAACGCCGCCGTTCGGGTCGGTACACTGAGGATCGTACGGTCCTGGATCAGCCATTGCCCCTGTTGCTGGTAAAGCTAAGACGAATGCCAGCATCATTGCATACATTAATTTTTTCATTTTTTTGCTCCCATTATTTGAATCATTGATTTGTTTCATCGGTTAATCTGCTATTTTAAACATCTTCAAGAGATGTATTGGATAAGGTCTTCCTTTAACGTGCGCCCTCCCCTGTAATCACAACGCGAACCGTTCGAAGAATAATATTAAGATCAGCCAATAAACACATTTTTCGGATATACAAAAGATCATATTTTAATTTTTTCTTTACGTCTTCAATAGATTCATCGTAACGATGCCAAACCTGGGCTAAACCGGTAATTCCTGGCTTAACGCTTAAACGATTTTCATAATTACGGATAATCTGCTTTAATTCTGTAACGAATTTAGGCCGTTCAGGTCTGGGTCCGATAACGCTCATTTCACCACGGAAAACATTAAAAAGTTGTGGTAGTTCGTCAATATGGGCATGTCTCAAAAATTTTCCAATCGGTGTTAAGCGATTATCGTTTTTTGCCGCCCAAACTGGACCGGTATTTTTTTCAGCATCGACATTCATCGTGCGGAATTTATAAATTTGGAAATTCTGACCATCTTTACCTACGCGGGTTTGAGAATAAATAATCGGGCCTTTTGATGTTAGTTTGACCAAAACAGCCGTTAAAATTAATAGCGGTGAAAGTATAGCCGCTCCTAAAAGGGACGCGGTAATATCAAAAATTCTTTTCGTTAGCGAATAAGTTTGACGAAGAAAGCTCATCACCATTCCAATTAATCCACCACCAAAAAGAACCATACTAGTAGGCTCCGGCACGCTAACCGGACCAGCTGCTAAAGCGGCCCACGCAGAAACCACGCATATACCGAATGTTATAATAAACAAACCGGCTAGGATTCTTTTTGCTGTTTCTAATTGTCGTTTTTTTCTTGTCATGGTAATCCTTGAGAAAGCGTTTCCTTTTTCACATACACGCAATGACGTATAGAGCAATATGCGTGCCAAGTCTAAGGCAAGAAAATAAATATGTGAAGGTTATTTAAAACGTTGATTTTATGGGGTTTACGGAAAAAAAAGAAATGCATTTGGCAGGACTTACTAGGACAACATATCCCAAACTATGACAAAAATTTTCTTTTGATGTTTAATTTTGTGAACGTGTGATGTATAGGTTAAACAAGTTATTATATATTCCTAGGGGAGGTATTGAAAAATGTACGGGATAATCAAAGTGCTAAACTCTTTTATATCCGAAACGACGGATGCCTCATCCTTAGATACAGTGGCGGAAACTCGAATGAGCGCGCTACTCTTAGGTTTTCCAAAGAAATTATTAGCGGCGATCATAATTTGCTGTTTAAAATAACTCGGAGTAAAAGATTCGCCCACCTTAAACCAGTAATACGCAATTTGTTTGTACTGATGGTACTCGAGTCCCAGTTTATGGGCTGGGATAATTAGGTTGCTATTAGGAACGGAAATATTATCAATCTCATTACTGGCAACCCGCATGCCGCTGCCTGTGTAACAAACTTCCGGCGGATGAGAAACCTTACGGTTTCTTTGCGAATAAATCATAAATAAAAATACTTCTTTTCCTTCCGCATTAGTGTATCGACGGATAAAAACATTTTTTGTCTCAAGAATGGCATATTCATCGTCGGTGATAGGTACTTCCTCCGCGACCCAACCGTTAATTTCTTTCGGAAACAGATGGATATTGACCGTATCTGTCTCCGTATATTCTTTGAGATAGGTCGACCAAGAAACGATTCCGGAAATGACAAATAATCCAATGATAATAAATAATTTTTGATTTTTCATTCGAGTAATTTTCCCACCGCATAGAGCATGATAAACGCCAGCGCAAATACCATAAATCCGGCGGTATCGTGAACCCACCCGACGGCATATTGCGATCCCCAAATTTCACTGATCGCTGATAAAATAACAACCCGGCACATATTGGTTATGATCGCGATCGGAATCGTTGAAAAAAATAAAACTAATTTTTTCCACATGGCGTCTTTAAGCCAAAATGCAAAAATAGCGCCGAGTGCGGTCAGTGAAATTAATGACCGTAAACCGCTGCACACATCATCCACAATCACTTCAGCGTGGCGCATATGAATGATGCTTCCCTCTCGTACTGCTTGGATTCTTATGCTATTAAGAAGCTGTGTGGCTAATTCGGCCGCAAACAGTTTTAATTGTAAACTGAGTTTATTGATCACGACCAAAGGCAATGGAATCATAAAAACAAGGAAGGCGATGGGAAAAGCAACTTTTTTCAGCATTTCCGCACCGTAAAGATACAAAATTAATCCCGGAATAACTAACATTATGGAAAATCCGGAAACAAAATAAACTCGAATGTTCGGATGTGAAGCCAGAAGATGAATGACAACACCGGCAATAATCAGCCTCATCCCCCACGGCGATTCTTTCGGTTTGATCTTGGCGAGCTCTTCCTTCATTTGATAAATTAAAAATAAACTGACAAAAGGAATGAGAATTCCATGGGAATAATAAGAATCTCGGGTAAACCAGCGATCCCACATCCAAATCAGCGTCGGGAAATAGGCAATAATCATGGCCAAAAATGCCAAAAGCAGTTTTTGATTGTGTCTGACAAAATGGCTTAATGTTTTCATCATGACTGCACCCTGGCCTTTTCCCAAGTGATCGTTTGTTTTGAAAAAATGTACCGTATAAATCCGACTAAGGCTGAAAAGTTTAACAGGCAAAATACATACGGGATATAACAGAGCTTCGAAAAGAAATTGAGAATACCATACTTTTGATGTCTTAACAAGGCGCCCATGACGGACATAACATAAAAAATAATTTGAAGAATAAATAAAATTTTATAAAAAGGATCGTTAACGAGTGCGGTATTAAGACAAAAAATTCCAATCAATAAGAAAGGAATCATCACTCTTAGGAATTTATGAGAAAAAAATTGTATGGCAATGGGACTTCTAAACGGATTAAACAAGCCGGCGAATATTTTAAAAATTTGGTAATTTCCGAAAAGCGTTCTTGTTTTACGTTTATATTCTTCTCGGGGACTATCCGCGACTTCATCATATGCACGTGCGGACTTATCAAAAATAGTTCGATAGCCTTTTTCGATAATTTTAAAAGGAATGTAAACGTCATCCAGAACAATATCGGCAGGCACTTCACTATATAAGGCGCGTCGAATCGCGTAAATTGCGCCGGTAGCTCCCAGCATGGAGTGAATATCACTTTCCAAATTACGCAAGGTCTTCTCATAATTCCAGTAAAGATTGATTCCCTTTGCTGTTCCGCCCTTTTTCTTGGAAAACATCAGTTCTCCACTCACACAGCCTACTTTAGGATCAGCAAAATTTTCGACCAATTCCCTGAGTGCGGATCGGTCAAAAATTTGACGGGCGTCGGTAAAAACAATAATTTCACTTTTGGATAGCGCAACCAAGTGGTTTAGCATAGCCATCTTACCTTTTCGATCATTCTTCTCGATCAGACGAATACGCTTATCTTTGAATTTTCGGATAATATCATTCGTTTTGTCGGTGGAACCGTCTGAACCAATTAAGATTTCAAATCGATCGGCCGGATAATCCAACACCAAAAAATTTTTGAGTTTATTTTCAATGACATCCTCTTCATTCCAAACGGAAATGACGACGGATACCGATGGAGTCTGCATTTTTTTATCAACTTTATGCGGGCGCAAACGGGCGACAACGGCCAATAAGAGCGGATAAATGAGGTAACAATAAATAACTAAAAATATAAATAGGCAAAGTAATAATTTCATTTTAACAGTAAAGGCCTTCGGTTTTTTTAGACCATAGAGAAATGGTTAAAAGCGCTGCGATTTGTTTTTCATAATTCTGTCGTCCGGAAAAATGTTCCTCCAGCATTTTACTGATTTCTTCATGCTGAAAATATGGGAAGCATTTAAACTCGGCTGATGTTAAGTTCGAATAGATGAATTCTTTTAAAAACGTTCTAAAATATTTATTATAATCGGCGTAATTCATGTTGATTTTCAGTTTAGATTTTAGTTCACGTATTCTCCAATTTAAGGCCTGTTCCAAGCGATTAGGAAAAAGCGGTCCCGCATTCGCTTTCGGTACGCGAGCCAGCTCTGGATAATATTTTTTAAAAATATTTTTTACAAGCTTTCCCTCTAAACGAAAATCCATAGGCATTTTTAAGCAGAAATCCATAAGGTCATAGTCGAGGAAAGGCATACGCATTTCCACATAATTGCGTTTTCCAACCTTGCCGTAATTAATAAATTTTCTCTGCCTTTGAGTCACGTTTAAATAGTCAATCGGATTTGCGGGGCATTTTTGAGTTGCCTGTTCAAATAAATGGTTAAATCTGCGGCGTGCCTCGCCAAGTTCACTGGAAAATCTTTTTCTGAAAATCCTCATTCGAAAATTACTTTGGACTGTGTCGTAGGCTTTATAAACTTCATTGACGTCCTTCCCCGCTAGATATGAATACATTCTTCTCGGAAAAACGTCCCCGGCCATGCCGTCTAAACCGATTTTTACGTGAGCGGATAAATTATCCGTCATGTTGAGGTAATGATGGTGAAGGCAGCTCACCATCCCATCACAATAAGAAACACCTTTTTCAAAGAACGACGCAAGCTGATGGTATTGAATCGGGCTATGATGATGATTACTGACAATTATATTGCTGATTCGTTTGGCATATTTAACATCATCGCAATTTTGTTCGCCGAACGTGAATGTATTTATAGGAGAATATTTAAGGTCGGTTACAGCGGCGATCAACCTTGAGTCAAGCCCCCCGCTTAAAGGTAAGCCGACGGGAAAATACGGACTATTATAAGTGCGTTCCACGGCCTGCTTAAAGAGTTCCAAGAACTGCTCCATGTATCCATCCGTTAACACACTTTGATCTGTTTGTGAATATTGAAAATCCCAATAACATCTTGGATTTACTTTTTCTTTATTTTTTTCAATTAAAGCGGTGGACGCATAGGGAAAGACAAAGATATTTTCGATCAGGGTCTGCTCTTCCAGGACATATTCGTAGGTCAAAAGATCAATGATGGATTGGAAGTTGATTTTTCTTGGAAATTCGCTGTCCGTCGCTAAAGCCTTGACTTCGGATGAAAAACATATCTTTCCATTGCAGTTAAAATAATACAGCGGCCGAAGGCCTATGCGGTCATTCGCGACGAATAATGACAAATCTTTCTTACCGTAAATAATAATGGAAAAATTTCCGTTAAGGTATTGGACAAGATCCGCTCCTTTGTCTAGGTACAAATTAAGGAGTTTACGGGTAACAGATTCTCCGCCGACATCAATGTTCCAAGACATGATTTCACCATCGATCATGAGAACAAAGTCATCATCTTCGAGCCAATAGTCACTGGTATTCTTAAAGGGTAAATCGAGGGCGGCCATATAAACTGAACGGTTCTTATAGCTGTGTGTTTCCCAATTACTGTTATAGCTTAAGGCCTCAAGGGCCTTGGTTTGGAATCCTTCATTACGATTATTTAGAAGACATAACATTTTTGCCATAAATTAAAATCCTGATTACATCAACCTTTAAACACTTTGAGGAATGAGCTGCGCAGCCAGTTATATCCATTTTCGTGAAATATCATTTGAATCACATTTTTTGTTTTTTCGATAAAATTTTCTCTAAGCGGAATTTTCTGGTTTAACGCCATTTCGAATCGTTTAAGTTTCCAACTTTTTTTCACCGCGATTCGGCTGCAACAGCCTTCATCTGTTAAGTCTTTTGGCCGACTAGAAATAAAAATATTTTTGTACCCCGCTTCTTTGGCAATCGCTAATACGTTATCATTACAAAATCCGCGCGGTATGGATAAATCATGGATCTCTATACCAAGATTTCTTTCCAAATATTTTTTAGAGGCGGATAATTCTTCACTAATCTGCGTGTCTTTTAGGTTGGTTAGAATCTCATGACTCATTCCATGCGATCCTATGATCATGCCCTGTTTTGACATTTCTCTTATATCATCAATGCTCATATATCCGGGATGACCAATTCTTTTGGTAATAATAAAAAAATATGCAGGAAACTGGTGTTCTTTTAATATAGGCATGGCCGATTGAAAATTATTGAGTTCCCCGTCGTCAAAAGTAATAATTATATCTTTTTCATCCGCGTGTTCTATTTTTTTGACCGCTAAGCCCCGTGTCCGGATGAGTTGCATCTGATTTTTAAAATCTTCGACCCGCACATCATAAAGGTCGGCGCCGATTTCCCGTTCCTCGGGGAGATTTGAGTCTTCGGCAATAATGCCGTGGTACATTAAGATTATTTTACTTTTGCCCATGGCGTGCGTTTAAATTTGTCTGGACGGAGGAAAATATCCGTGATGGATTAAAATCGAAGGTCAAACTTTTTATAATACACATAAAAACAAAAAAATAATCTTTATGTGAAAGACGAAGCGTCATGCGGGCATAATCCCATAACTTTTCGGCATAAAACTTTTTAAACATCGGATCATGCGCAATGGCGTCTTGGCTGTAGTGATTAATAATTTCAAGTCCATATTTAAGGCCGTCGACCAGATGCGTTTTTGTCAAACTGTCCACACTTTTGCGGTATAAAACCAAAGGCTCGTCGATTATACAGAGTTTATAATTTTCTTTGGCCAAGCGTAACCACAACTCATAATCTTGGCTCAGTTTCAACCGGTCCCGGAATCCGCCAACGGACGTGATGGCTTGTTTGAGGACCACGATACGGGATGTTTCTCCGACGACGTTTCCCGTCAGTAAGGCTTCATATAAACTTAATTCCCTTTTAAAAAAATACGCAAATTCCTGTGGGTTACATTTAATGATTTGAGAATCGATTTCACGGCCTTCTTTATCAATATCAATACGTTTGGCACCCGTGACCGTCCAGTGGTATTCGCCTTTCTCTAATACATTGATTGTCTTTTCGAGGTAATCCGGCAGCCATTCATCGTCGGAGTCTAAAAACGCGATATATTTCCCTTTGGAATGACTAAGGCCGGTATTACGCGCTGCGCCGGCCCCTTGGTTTTGTTGAAAAATGTAATGAATGCTCCCTGGATTTTCTAAAATATGGTGATCAATGAGTTCTTTGGTATGATCGGTTGAACCATCGTCGACGAGGATTAATTCAAAATCTTGATTGGTCTGACTGAAAACGTTTTTAATTAACCGGTCAAGAAACCGTACACGGTTATAGGTCGGGGTCACAATGCTGATGAGAGGATTTTTTGAATATTTCATAGTCTTAATATTAATACTGCTTTTTGTGCAATATGTCCTTGATTAGCTCGATTTTCTTCTTCCGGTCTTCCTGTAATTCTTTAACATTTAGCGTCGTGTCTTTGCGTTCTTTCATCACCCAAGTCATCTGTCCCCAATGTTTGATATCTTGATTAAACATATATTTTTTATACTTCCATTGTCTTTGTTTAATGAATTGTAGATAGGCGATGCCGCCGGTATCGAATCCCCGTTCTATCCCCCATTTTAATTCCAAATGATCCTGTGTTTTTTTACGGACCAGCATTCCTAATGGAAAAAATCGCCGATGAATCGGCGAAAAGGTAAAGTATTTTTTCCAACGCCAACCTTCCAGATAATTATGGCTCATTTCTCCAACGACGCCAACATTCTCATCTGATTCCATCAACTGGATTCGGCGTTCCAGCCAATCATTTTTAAAGACCTGAATGTCATCATGGACAAACAATAAATACGGAGATTGTGCAAAGCGCGCCAGGGTATCTTTAGGCCTAATCGGATCGGGACATGGACATATCTGTACATCTTTTTGCGACTTAACGAAATCTAAAGCTTCGGGCTCCATGCCGGCATCTCCGACGATCATCTCATACGGTAATTTGGTATATTTCCGAATCGTCTGAAATGTCAGCTCTAATGGCCAGCGATTATTAAAACGAGTGGGTATTAAAATGGATGTTTTATTCATAAGTTATTTTAACGATAGTCTTTTAATATTTTAATGTAAATGTCTTTTAAGGCGCCGGCATGCTTCGGCAGACTGAATGTATTTTTGGCGGATATAAATCCGCAGGCGCCTAAGGCCATAGCTTTTTCCTGATTGTTAAGAAGATCGAGTACTTTCGTCGCTAATTCATCGGAATTTTGCGGAGGTACTAAAAGTCCGTTTTTACCATCCTCGATTGCTTCAACGTTTCCGGATACGGCGGTAGCCACAATCGGTTTGGCCATATACTGCGTTTCCACAATCACCCGCCCCAATCCTTCCGCTAGCGAAGCAAGAACGCTGATATCGAACATCTTAAGAAAAGCGTAAGCGTCTTTTCGGAATCCGGTGAGAATAACATCGTTTTCCAATTTTAGATGTTTGATCTGTTCTCTTAACTTCTGTTCATATTCATCACGGTGATTCTTTCCGACAATAAAAAACTTAACTTTCGGAAATGATTGTTTAACCTTACCGGCCATATCAATAAAATATTCACAGCCTTTTCGGGGAATGATTTCTGATAATTGGCCGACCACTTTATAATCGTCGCTGATTTTGAATTCTTGTTTAAGCTTTTCAATTTCATGTTTTGAATATTCTTGATCATTCTCAGCGATACCGTCGTAGACGCACTCGATTTTATTTTTGTCCATTTTACCGATTTTCTCTAAATGGACCTTCGCCGCTTTTGAACAGGTAATAATTAAGTCCATGCGGTCAGCAAAATTACAACGAACATCATGTTCGTTGTAAACATCCGTCGTTACTTGTCCGATTATGGGTAAATTGTTAAATCGAGCAACGGGTAAACAATAATGGTTCGGATAAATTCCAGAGCAATGAATCAGGCTTGGTTTACGCTCGGCGATAATTTTATGTATTCTTGTTAACGTTTTCCAATAGGGAAATGGATTTAATTTTTGGAACCGGTTCATTTCTCCGTAAAGAACAGGAAAATCATTCTCGACGACTAGACGGCTGAAGTCTCCTTCCGAGGGCAACATTAATTCACAATCGACGTCGAATTTTTTTAAGGCCCGCATACGTTCAATCAGCGAAAATTCTTGGCCCGTCAGCTTATTGTTGGGATGCACAAACAATATTTTTATTCTGTGGCTGTAGACATTCACTAAGAATTACCTCTCACTTATGTCAAATAACGTTTGCGATATTCGGCATAACTCTGGGGCGCCGCCGGCTCATCATTTTTATCTTCGCCTTTTTGATTTTGGACAAAACTATTGGCTGCCGCCAGTAAACCTAAGATAATCCAAAAACTGCCGACGACATTATCCCTAAAAAAGTTTGAATAAAAGAAATTGACGGTAATAAATGCAACCATCATACCAATTGATCCGACGGCAAGATTATTAAATTCTGTTCCCATTAACCTGAATCCCAAACCGATAATGCTAAGCAAGAACCACACAAATATCAAAAATGCGACGGCCCCCATTTCCGCGGCGATTAACACAAACGCATTATGAGGGTCATGCCCCAATTGAAATTGAACTTGTCTGAATCCTATTCCTGTTAATGGATTGTCGACGAAGAATTTATAACCTTCATTCCAGGCTTTCATCCGTAACTGCGAACTTTCATCTAAAATACTTTCACCTTCTTCGTCCTGAAGAGAATAATCCTGATACTCTTTTTCTTCTTCATCTAAGACAATAGTCCCTTCGACACGAGCGATAATCGACTGAGGTACCCACAGTTTCCAAAAGACGCCACCTAATACTAACCCAATAATAATGACGAGAAAATTTATTTTTGATTCCTTGGCAAGTTCATGCATAGATACAACGACGATAGCTACACAGGCAAATAACAGCGCCATTAATGAGCCGCGCGAATAGGTGGCCATAATCCCGAGTCCACAGATCCCGACGGCAATCGCACTAAGTAATTTGTATAGACGATTACGCGCAAAGAAAAAATAAGCTAATAACAATGGAGTAAATGTGGCCAAAAAACCGCCGGCAATATCTGAGGCTTGCCATCCAAACCCAAATGGCCCTGAGGAGCGTTTATGAATGGCATAATTAGCACCGGATAGCACACCGTTTCGCAAAGTGTTGTGTCCGGCAAATAACACGCATAAAAGAAAGGCCATAAAATAAAATGGAATTTCTTTTTTATCCGTGATGCACCGGGAAATAACGAAATAACCAATCGGAAGCATGTAAAGCCGTTTAAATTCGCGGGCGATTTCTATTCGCGGCATACCGTCGGTAAACATACAGGCAAAAATAAACGAAAATAACCATGCCACTAAAAAAAGCATCATAGGTATTTCAAACTTTGGAGCAATGAATTTGTCATTGCGGGTGGTCAAAAAAAGACCGAGCATAAAAATTAATAATATGTTAATGACCGGGAAAACAGGAATGTTGGGTAATTTCAACTGCAATGGTAAATAACAAATAAAAGTAATCAGGATCAATTTTTTTAACATCACTTCACCTTTACGAGTTGTTCAAACAAGTTCATGGTTTTATCCGTGATCGACTGAATCGAATAATGACGTGCTACAATTTCATATCCGTTAATTCCCATTTGCCGTCCTTGGTCGGGAAGCGCGCGTAGACGCCGTATCGCGCTGGACAATAAATCCGGTCTTTTTGGCTCAACAATAAAAGCGGTTCGGCCTTCCACCGCCAATTCCGTCGTTCCTCCGACGTTGGTGGCAATGACCGGGCGCGACGCTGCCATTGCTTCTAAGACGCATAAAGGTAATCCTTCAAAAATCGACGGTAAGATCAAAGCCTTTGATAATTTCAAAATATGCGGAATATCTTGCCTTTGTCCCGTAAATCTTAATGCCGGCATAATTCCATAATCCTCGGCGGATTTTTTTAAATCTTCACGTTCTATTCCCTCACCGACAATCAAAATCCGAAGATCAGGCATGTCATTATATATTTCTTTTAAACTCTCCAGAAGATATTTATGCCCTTTTTGAAAATCTAAACGGCCGATGCAGGCCAAAATAAAATTTTCCTTTTTCAAATCAAATTCATCATATAAATATGATATATCCTCCACATCTTTGTATAAATCCACATCGATAGCGTTCGGAATGATTTCAATTTTCTCACCGGGAATACCGACTTCGTTTTCATAATATTCTTTAACCGCCTTTGAGACGGCAATGATTTTAACTGTCGCTGTAGCTAATTCCCGGTCGATCCAACGATGATGCCATTTTTTCCAGACATCTACGTTTTGAGCTGTGGAAATGATGACAGGAACACGGCAAAGGATAGCGGCTATGCGTCCCATGACGTCGGCTAACCATAAATGAGTGTTAACGATTTGGAATTTTCCTTCTCTAATAATGGAAATAAGCGACCAAAAGGCCTTTAAATCAATGCCCTTTTTTTTATTGAGTTCAATAACACGAATTCCTTTTCTTTCTAAAGGTTCCGCCCACTCACCCTTCCAATTCATGCAACACAGGACGGGCTCGAATCGGGACCGGTCGATATGATTAAGCAGACCGGCTAAAAATCTTTCAGCGCCTCCGCGTTCCAAAGACCAAATTATAAACAATACACGTGTCATATTTTTTAAAATAATTGGGCTAACAGTTCGGCATTTTTTTCAATATTGAATTCTTCTTCAATCTTTTTCCGGCCAGCCTTTGCTAGCCGTACTTGTAAAGCTCCATCATTCAATAATACATTTAATTTTTCCGCCAACTGATCCGTATTTCCCGGTTCGGTGAGAAAGCCAGTTTCTCCATCGATAATCAATTCCGGAATACCGGAAATTCTGGACGCGATCGACGGTGTTCCTATAGCTAAGGCTTCCATTAAAACGAGTGGAATTCCATCTTGTCCATCCTGATCATTCCATATGGAAGGAACAACGAAGACGGTGGCGTTGACGATCAATTCTCTTACGTCCGCGCTATCCAATACCCCATCCAAACTAATTTTATCCTGAAGCCCGTAACCGTTGATTAACTGTTCAAATCTGGAGCGCAGATGTCCATCTCCTACGATGTGGCATTTGAAATCCAGTTTGTCTTTAATTTTATGGCAGGCGTGGATTAAATATTCAAATCCCTTCATTTCTGTTAATCGACCGACGCAGACAATAACATGCTGTAAACCGATGACCGGAGGATGATAATTCCATTCCCGTAAATCCAACCCGCAATGAATCACAAAAATTTTCTTGAGCACATCGTGGCCGCAATGTTTAGTAATGTACTGTTTATTATAATCGGAAATGGTGACGACTGCTTTCGCTGCTTTGACCTTTTCATCGAGGAGAATTTTGTCTAAAAATATATCATGGGCGTGGCAGGTGAACGTGTATTTAATGTTGGTCAGCTTCGATATAACGAGAGCGACAAGTGTTGGATAAGAGGCGAAATGCGCGTGCAAGTGTTCAATCTTTTCTCTAATAACCATGTCGGCAAAATAACATCCGGCCATAATACACCAAACGTTCTTAATGAACGTTTTTGAATGAGCTGCGCTTCTCTTGATGATTTTCAAGCTTAATGGAATAACAATATGCGGTTTCGTTAATAACCAGCGGAAAAAAGATAAAATGACTTTAAACTCATGAAGGTACCTAGATCTTGCAATATAGGGCTTAGCTTTTTCCTGCGTATATTTTTCAAAATCTTTCCGAATAGAAAAGATAGTAATCACATATCCCTTCTTCTCTAATTCGATAATTTCATTCAGGATAAATGTCTCCGACCAGCATGGGAACAAAGAAACAATATATCCGATTTTCTTCTTACTCACTTCAAACTCCTTAGACTGCTAATAATTGTTGATAAAATTGTTTATACCGATTAACCATGTGATCGATCGTGAAATGGTCCAAGATTTTTTGCCGCGCTTTCTGTCCCATTTCTTTTAATTCTGCCTTACGATTTATAAATTTTATGATTTCATTGGCCATGTGTTGAACATTGCGTGGTTCAATGAGTATACCGTTGATTCCATTATCAATGATTTCAAGATTTCCTTCAATGGCATTGGCAAGAACCGGTATTTCCATGGACATGGCTTCCAAAACAGCATTTGAAAATCCTTCGCTGTGTGACGGCAGAACAAGAATATCCAAACCATTCATTTCTTGTATGACATCATTCGATTGTCCTTTAAAGTGGACCATGTTTGTCATGTTATTTGATTGTACAAATTCTTCTAATTCTCGACGTAAACTTCCTTCACCGACGAGCATAATTTGGACAGGATGACTGTGATCCTGAATCAGTTTTGCGGCGTGAAGAAAATCCATATGACCTTTCATCGGCCGATCCATCGTGGCAACCATACCAACGCTCAACACTGATTCGTTTTTGGTTCCAAGCGGTCTTTTAAATTGTTCAGAGTCAACGCCTCCGTATAACACGACAATCTTTTCTTTGGGAAGCTGTTCTTCCTGAAGGGTTTTTTCTTTGACAGCATTGGATACGCAAACAACTTTATGACAAAATCGGTTGGACCATTTTTCCATCGCAGCGATCCGTTTAGACCGAAAATGTCCCATATCTCGTCGAGATGTTACGATGACAGGAACATTCGCTTTTTTGGCGGCCCAGGTTCCAAATACATTCGATGTATTTAAATAGGTATGCACGATGCTCGGTTTTAGGGTTTGCAATCTTTTTATCATTGAATAGAAATTAGTCCAAAATTGAATCGTCCAAACGCATTTCATCGGTAAGAAGGTGATTTTGTGTTTTTCGATTTGATCGACGAGATTAGCATCCGCATCTCCCAGACAAATAACATTTATATCAAAATCTTTCTTTGCCAGGCCCTTGATCAATCTGGATAATTGTGTTTGCGCTCCGCCCATTTTTAGATTGTCAATAATGTAAGTAATGCTCGGCGTCATCGATTCAGTTCCGTCTCATAAAGGGATTGAATTTTTTTAACAACTTTTTTGACGTCAAAAAGTTCTTCTACCCTTTGCCGTCCGCTTTGTCCCATCTTTAAAGCTTCATCTTCGTGGGCTAAAAGGAAAACAATTTTTTCCGCTAATTCAATAGTATCTCCCGGAGGAACAATAAAACCGGTTACACCGTCTTTGATGATTTCCGGAGGCCCAGGGATATCTGTTCCAACCGCCGGTTTAGCTAAGGCCATGGCCTCAATAATTGTGTTAGGAAGACCTTCCGGGAATGTCGTCGAGGCGAGAACTAATATATCCAAGACATTTATTATTTCTTTGACATCCGTCCGCCAGCCGGTAAATATAATTTTATCTTCGAGATGTTCCTTTTGGACAAATGATTTTATTTCATCCAAATATTTTATTTGTTCACCTTTGGCATCGCCCACCACCAGAAATTTTACGTTTGAAAATTGTTGGCAAACCTTCTTTGCTGTGCGAACAAACTCGAATTGACCCTTCCCTCGGATAATTCTTCCAACAATTCCGACCGTTTTGATTCCCTTAAGATTAAACTCGTTTATGAAATGCTCAGAATTCAAATTGTTGAATTCGGTTAAATCAACGCCATCATAAATAACATTCAATTTATTTATTGGAATATCGCGTTTATAGATGTCGATGGCTTGATGATTAAGGATGAGAAATTGATGAATATCCGGGACAAAGTGTTTTTCCCGACGGATGAGTGCCCTCGATTCACGGATGTAACAAAAGACTTTTTTTCCAGCTCGTTTGGCAGCCAGGATCATCGGAATGCCCAGCAGGATGTTGGTATTGATATGTATCAAATCAATTTTTTGTTCTTTAATGATTTTATAAAGCTTAGATGACATTGGACGAATCACGGAAAAATACATCCACATCAGCTTTATTCCCCCGGCTTTATTAACAGCATCCAGCTCGGGATAGGAAATTTTAATCACGTTAATACCTAATGTCTTGATGCGTTCAAATTGATCGCCGTCTTGATGGACAATCACCGTTGGAAAATACTTAGTTTTGTCCAACTGCCGAAGAATATGATACAGATTGCTGCTGGACCCTCCGAAACCGGAACTTGATTCGTAATATAAAATATTAATCATAATCCTTATGCCTTTAGCGCTAAATCTTTAACCTCGAGAATAAAGTCTTTTTCTAATAACCATAATGTTAACAGATAAGAACTGGATCCGGATATAAAACATATTAAGAAACGGACAATTTCATGGAAATTAAAGACGCCGCTTATTTTCTGCATGCAGAGGATGACTACGCTCATAACTAAAATGGCAATTGACGTCGAGCGGAGCATGTTTTTTATTTGTGCGCGGGAAATATTAAGGAATTTATTGATGATTATGAATCCGATATAAAATAAGATGACTGATGTTATTAACACCACCCAGGCAATGCCGCAGACGCCGAATAATTTTCCGGCTGGAATGACAAAGATAAAAATCATTGCCGCCCGTAAGGCGCTTAGCTGAAAGGTCAATTTAGGTTTATTCAAACTTAATAAAACTGGTGCTTTAGGATATCCCATCGCATTGCTTAATCCGTATAGGGCCAAAATATGTAAAATCGGAGCGGCCTCAATCCATTTTTCTCCATAGGCAATATGCAGAAAATCTTTTCCCATTAGCAAAAGCCCGATACTGATCGGCGCGCAGATCATAAAAATTAATTTGAACACACGGACAAATGCGTGGGCCAGATCATACATATTCCCTTGCAATTTTGAATAGGTCGGAAAAAGAACATGGCTTACCTTTGCCCCGACGAAGCTGCTGGGAATATCCGCCAAGTTCATAGCGATGGCATATAAGGCTAAGGTGGAAATATCCAGAATTTTTGGAATCACCATTTTGTCAAAATTACTTAATACGAACCAAATAAATCCACCCAGGAAAATGTATTTTCCAAAATGAAACATTTCAATGGCGATGTCGCGGTCAAATTCAAATTTCGGTCTCCAACTGACATTTTTCCAGTAAAGAATACAGCGGATTATGTTCATGGTGAGATAAGCGATGACTAAACTCCAAACTCCAAATCCCTGAAAAGCGAGTGTTAAGGCAATAACGGAATAAAAAATTTGCGAAGTCATTTCCAGTTTCGCCAAGACATCAAATTTGATTTCTTTTTCTAAAAGAGTCACGGGTACTTTTGATAGTGTAAATATAATGAAAAATAGTCCCAATGCCCTAAGAATATTGTCAATACCGTCGGCTTCGGGATAAAATTTGGCAATGAGCGGGATGACTAATAATAAGATCAAATATAAAAGTATGCCTAAAGAAGGAATGATCATAAAAGCCGTGTTGGCGGCTTTTTCAATGTCCGTTTTTCTTTGAATCAAGGCCTTATCAAAACCCATGCTCTTAAAAAGACCCATGCCGTCGATGACCACAAAGGCCAGCGCATATAAACCGAAATCGGATTTTTCTAGCATACGGGCAAGGAAAATCGTTACGACCAGGCTAGACAATTTAAACATAATTTCATTAAAGGTAGACCATTTGATCGATCTGGCGGTACGCATTTTTAAGCTCGGACCATCGTCTAAATGGATTTCATCTGGGTTCATTAAAACGAATCCTTTTTTGATTCAATTTGATCAATAAATTGTTTGGCGATATTTGACCAACGGAATGGTTTGGCATGGTCAATTATTTTTTGCTGGTCAAAATTAATTTTCCCTGAGAAAAATTCCTCTAATGCTTTTTGGCAATGTTGAGCATCGGGTTCATCCACAAAATAACCACTGATGCCTTCTTTAACCGCGTTGCTGGAGCCATTACCGCGGCTGGCTAAAACAGGAACACCGCAGGCATTAGCCTCGAGATAAACCATTCCAAAGCCTTCGACATCATTTTTATCAGTTTTGGGAATAAGTACAAATAGGTCTGATGATCTGTAGCTTTCTTTCAGTTCTTCATACGAAACTTGACCTTTGATAAAAACCTGATCAGTTAAGTTTTTTTGTTTTACGAGGTTTTCCAAATATTCTTTCATCGGTCCATCGCCAATCACTGAATATGTAAACGGGTATTTATCCTTTAATAAAGATAAAGCTTCAATGACGCTTCTAATATTTTTACGCGGATTTGTTAAACGGGTTACACTCAATATGTTAAAACGTCCCTTACTTTTTTCTTGAGTTGTCATAAAGAAATTCGGGTCCACCCCCGGATTAATAACGCTGATCTTATCTTTTGCCGACGGATACATTTTGAGAAATCTATCTTTAGTGTAATCACTGTTGGGGAAAATGCCTTTTATCCGGCCGATATGCAGATTGAGTATAAACTTAGAAAAGAATTTTTCCAAAGGTTCTTTAAAGCGCCAAATCAATTTATTTTCAAGAAACGGGAATTGATAACAAACCCACGGGGATAAAAAATCATTTCCGTGCGAACAAATAAATACATTTTTTTTGTATCCAGATAAAATTCCATACGAAGAATTGATCGCCAGCCAGACATCCATATCAAAACGGCACAGACTCGGAATATCTTTAAATAAATCTTTGGTCAGTATTTTGTAATTTGTAACATTATTTAAATCTTGTCCGTCCTTCTTAATGAATAAATGCACCGCATGACCCATGTCCCTAAAATTCATGGCCAATTGGGCGGCATAATTTTCCATCCCGCCCAATTTTGGATAAAAATCGACGGCAATTATTCCGATTTTCATACGGTCCTGTCCTTAATCTTTATATAAAAAATCTCAGACATTCAAATACCCGGATTTGGTTGATCAAGGCCCATTTTGAACGTCTGAGAAGTTTTACCTAAAGGTAACGGTATATATACTCCGGCAAATGATATTCAATGTTAGTTAACACATGTCCCATTATCTTGGCATGCGATTGAAATAATAATTCTTCAGCCCTTTTGACGATACCGCGTTGTGTCCGGCCAGCTTGTACGACGAGAAGAACTCCTTCGACTTGTGAACCAAGAATACCGGCATCGGTAACCGCAATAATCGGCGGAGTATCAATAATAATGTGGTCAAATTCGGCCTGCATATGATTTAAAAATTTTCTAAAATTTTCGCTGGAAAGAAGTTCGGAAGGATATTCTGGACTGTGACCAGCGGCAATAAAGGCCAGATTTTCGAGTTCAATATGAAACACGGCATCTTTGACGTCAGCCTCTCCTCTTAATACCTCGGACAAACCGATTTTTCGTTCAACACTTAAATAATAACCTACCCGGCCTTTACGTAAATCACCGTCGACGAGCAAAACACGCGGTTTATGAACGGCTTGAGCTAATGAAACAGCTAGATTTAAGGCGGTTATCGTTTTTCCTTCCGCATGAATTGAACTCGTGATGATAAATGTTTTTGGCGGTTTCCCCTTATTCATCGAAAGAATATTGGTCCTTAAAATTTTATATTGTTCGCTGATTAAAGCTTTAGGATCGAAATAGGTAATCACACTCGGATCCATATTTGAAGCGCCGATTTTTTTTAGGATCAGGCGGTCGCGTTCTTTTATTTGTGAAATCTTTTCGATTCGGGTGAGTCGCTCTTCGGCTGCTTTTTTTAATGCGTTCGTGATTTTTCCCATCAACAAATCCTTTGTGTTATTTATGGTTCATTAATTCTAATTTAATCCAAACGTTTTGTAAGAAATCCCAGCTAACAAACAAATTTTTTCAACCAATGAACGGCCGTTATTAAATAACTGTTCGTAATATCCTTTGGATAAATATTTTTTTTCTGTGGCAATATAAAGTTGTCCCATGGTTTTGTGAAGCAATTCCGCGGCGTATTTAAGCCGCTCTTCATAAGTGTTTTGTGATTGGCTGTATGATGAGCTGGCGATTTTGTCCATCAGATTTTTGGATGTGTCGGTGACAGCATACTTTAATCCGAATTTATCATCGGCCGGAAAATGACATGTTGCTGCGCTGATCTCGTTAAATAACTTAACCGAATCATTCCAAAGTCCGATTGTTTCTTCTCGTACTTGACTCATGTAATTTGAATATTTTCTGTTATTTGTATTAAACATATGAATTAATTCCTGTTAATGAACGAAATATCGTCCGTTTGAATTTTATTATCTTTACCAATAATCGTCAGAGGCGACTCATCAATAACTTCTTGCATGATTTTTTCATCGACAACGTTTACGCCGTTAATAAATCCCGTTAATAGAGCGCTGTCGCAAATCTGATTCACTATTCTTGGTACGCCGTTTGAAAATTGATAAATCATTTCCATAGCGCCTTCCGTGAAAAATCGATTTGTGTTTTCGCTAGCGATTTTAAGACGGTGGTTAATGTAATCCATTGTTTCTTCACGATTAAGCGGGCTAAGGTGGTAGTAAACCGCGATTCTTTGCCGAAGCTGTTCAAGTTTAGGCATAGCTAATTTTTTCTTGAGTTCAGGTTGACCAAGTAAAAGAATCTGAATCAATTTTTCATTTTCGGTTTCCAAATTAGATAACATTCGGACTTCTTCAAGGACCGTCGGCGTTAAATTCTGCGCTTCATCAATAATAAGTACGACATTATTATCGCGTTTCAATTGGGCAATAAGATAGGCATTAAGCTGCGAAAGTAGTTTGGATTTGGATCCAGGCGTGTATTCCACTTCCAGTTCTTCTAAAATACTGCTCAAAAGGTCTTTCCCGCTAAGATGCGTATTTGTAATAAGAGCTGTTTGTGTCGTCGAGTTAAGCTGATTTAATAGTGTCCGGCATACGGTTGTTTTGCCTGAACCGATATGTCCGCTGACGACGACAAACCCTTTACGTTCATTAATCGCATATAACAAGGTGCTTAATGCCTCAGCGTGTTTATCGCTTTCAAAGAAAAACTTTGAGTTCGGCGTCAGGTTGAACGGTGGTTCTTTAAAGCCATAATGTTTGTAATACATAAATTTTTTCCTTTATAAAATCGAAGCTGAAACAGCTGTAGTCGTCGCAATAGCCAGAATCCCCAACAAGATAACTATGCTGTACAACCAAATTAACCGTTCGCGTTCTCGGCGTATGCTTGTCTCCGTATTAATCTTGGATATGGCGCCTAATAAAGGTGTTCCAAAAAAGCGATTGGCATCTTCCACATCAATAAAAGATTTATCCAAAAATTCTAGTCCGAACACTAAAACGATACCGAGCATTAATCCGGCGCAAATTCCTGCCAAAGCCCCTAATATTTTATTTGGGCGGATTGGCTTTAATGGCATACGGGGCGGATCAAGCACCGTATATTTTGTCCCTTGTTTGGAGGCTTGCAACCGTTGAGTAATTTTGGCGGTCTCTGAACGCTGAAGTAAAGTGTTATAGATTGAATTATTCACGCCGACGTCTCGAGCTAAAACATCATCCAGCTTATCCAAAAGAAAGAGTTTATAAGCGTCTTTATCAACCGCTGCGTTCTCCGGCTGTGAAAGAGATATAGCTGGAGTAACACCACCATCTATATTGTCGAGCGCTTTACGAATTTCTTCAATAACTGGTCGAGTGCTTTGTGCATCCAGCGCTTCGGATTCAGAAAATTCAAGATTTTCTTTCTTTAATTCTTCTTCTTTAACCCGGATCTGTTCTTTTAACCCGCGTACTTTTGGGTGTTGATCCGTAGAATCAACCATTAATGTACTCAATTCGTCTTTTAACTGTACGATTTCAGCTGATTTAATTTTCCCACGATACACTTTTAATTGCTCGTCAATGAATTTGATCGCGTCGGCCGTTTCTTCACTTTGAATCGACACGTTGCTTTCAATAAATATTTCAGTAATATTTTTGACGACCGCTTGGGTCATTTCCGGCGTGGAACCGACATAGGATAAATCAATAATGTTTCGGCCGCGCAACTCAATATCAATCTTCTGGCGAATGTCGTCGATAATCAATTTTTCCAACTCTTGAGGCGTTTTAACTTCTTTGTCTAACTTCAACCGTTTAACCAATTCGAGAAGGCTGTTCCAACCTAACATCGATTCCCGTATCGTCGTCAGACGTTGATTAACGGTTGTTGAAACGGCAATATTATCGAATAATGGATTGTCGCTTTTTCCGTCTTCGACTAATAAAATGGTCGACGATTTATATTTCTTGGGAAGGAGTATACCTGCGCAAACTCCGACGATTAATCCAATAAAAACCGGAATAAGTATATATTCTTTTCGTCTGAAAAAAACTTTCAGATAATTCATAGGTGTTATTTCGCCAGGCCTTGAAGCGCACATTATTTTAACCTTCCTTCCTCTACTATTATTTTACGGTTTCCTCTAAATTCCGCCGGTCGCGGCTCGCCCAGCTCCCGTCGCTGTTGTAATCGGATTAGCCACGGGTTGTATTACGCGCATGACTTTCGTCATAAATGTCGGCGGAACAAAAAGAGTATCACCGGGTTTCATAACAAGATTTTGCCGCAAATCACCCTTATAGAGAAGCCGATCAAGGTTGATATTTTTTTGTCGCGGCGCCCCTTTTGTGGACGGCGTAAATAATTTCGTTTTCTCAACCTTGGCGGTTAATAAAGGAAGGCCGGCTAATAATAAGGCTTCGCGGATAGTAATCGTGTCTCCGCGCATAAAAATTTTCCCGGGACTACCCACCTCTCCAATCACATAAACCACTTTGCTGTTATAACCCGTAATCTTCACGGTTACTTCAGGATCAATAATAAATTCAGCCAATTTTATCTTGAGTTCGTCGGCTACCTCATCTTTGGTTTTTCCGGTCACCACAACGTCTCCCAGAAATTCGTACTGAATACTACCTTCATTGTTAATCATGTATTGGCCGCTCACTTCAGGATGTCTTAATACGGCGACGTCTATAATATCGTTTGTCCCTAAGGTATATCGGCTATTGCTTAGTTCAATAGCCGGGGAAGCAGCATTTGTAGAAGCTGGTGGTGTTTTTGGCTCCATCAGACTTTCCTTAATAGGCTTATTCATCTCTTCTTTCTGATAAACTTTTTCTTCCGGGGTAACGATCGGTTCTTTGGGATTAATATCTGGTTCTGGTGCGGTGATGACAGCTTCTTTATCTGAAGCCAAGACAGGTTCCTGGGAAGCTGGAACATATTCATGCGAAACCCCAAGAGGTTCTTTTCTCAAGTTTTCTTCATTTGTAAACAGTGAACAGGACATCAAGGTGGGGATGTATACGATAAGAGCTATATTTATAATTTGTTTAAATTTCATTTCAAATTAATCTCCAATATGTAAATGCCGCAGGCTAAATTTCGACGATGGTTTCTCGAAATTGTTTGATTCTGTCGAGGTCATTCTCGTCATAAACCCGCCAACCGCGCCAATCTCGTTTAGCTTTTCTAACTTTGCCGACTTTTTCCCAGCGAACAATGGTTTTCGGAGAAATGCCGACAATATCCGCTACTTCTGTTATGGTCAATCGTTTATTCACTTATCTTCCTCCCCCTGTTGAAGTACCCTTGTCTTCTGAATATCTTTTTTACACAAACATACTCAATAACAAAGCAAATAATGTGCCATTTAAAAAGGTTTATTAAGATTTTCGTATTATGACGTAAACATTTGTATAACATGCGTTTATAGATTCTTTTGTTTTTACCAGAAATGAGGTGACTTAATCTGCCTTAGAGGATGTTTAAAAGAATAGACATTACTGTCCCGGACATACTAGGACAAAACCGGAAAGTGGATTAATATCAGCAACTTACGAATATGTCTTTTTTTATCACCATTCTAAATGGCTTTAACGGGCTCTAAACATGCGTTTTAAACCGTTTTAGATAAATTTATCAATAATATTCTGGAAAAAAGAAAAAATTTGCACCTTTTAGAGATTGTGGTATACTTTTTGCGTATGGCTTTCAGAACAACACAAATTCAAACTCAAAAACAGATCCTCGCCCCCACTATGCAGCAGTCGATAGAAGTCTTATTGCTGCCGATTACGGAATTAAATACCGCCATTGAACAGGAACTTCAAGATAATCCTCTCTTGGAAATTGACGAAGATCGTACGGCTCGGGAAAAAAAGCAGATTGATGATATTATTTTTTATAGTCTTAGGCGTAATTCCGAGCGTTCATTTCAGAGTACTCAGGAAGCAGTTAATGCTGATGAGGAGAATGATGAAGAAAAACCTGTTGTCCGCACCGAACGGTTAGAGGACCATCTGCTTAAGCAATTAAGGCTTGAAATTAATGATCCGGTTCAGTTACACATCGGTGAATTTATTATAGGAAATCTGGATGAAGATGGTTATCTTTTGGCAAGCTGCGAAGAACTAGCTCAAGGGCTTTTATTAGATGATACTGTGCTGGTGAAAAAAGTATTAACGGTGATACAAAGTCTTGATCCTCTCGGCATCGCCTCGCGTAATTTACCTGAGTGCCTTTTGACCCAAATCAGTCACCAGTTTAACGGTAAAAGTGACTTGGCTAAAAAAATAATCACGGAACACTTGGATGATTTAAGTCGCAGAAAATATCTTGATATTGCCAGAAAATTAAAAATCTCGCTGGAAGACGTTAAACATATTGTAAAGCTAATCGCTCACTTAGAACCTAAACCCGCCAGGAATTTTCAAGCCATCAACGACAATATTTATATAAAACCCGACATAACCATCTTTCAAGACGAATCGGGCATTTTTCATATCCATATCCATAATGAGAATATTCCGCATTTAAGAATTAGTTCCACTTATCAGAAAATTTTAAAACAACCCAATCGATCAAAAGAAGAAATTACATTTATCCGGGAGAAAATTAAGAATGCTTTACTCTTTTTAAAAAGTATTGAACAAAGACATCTCACCCTCCGCCATATCGCTGAGTTTATTCTTAATCATCAAATCGAATTTTTCAAGGATGGGCAAAGCTCTCTTCGGCCTTTAATATTAAAGGATGTAGCGGCCTCGATCAGCCGGAATGAATCGACGGTTTGCCGGGCGATCAGTAATAAATATATGGAAACTCCGCACGGCGTTTTTCCGATGAAATATTTTTTCTCCCAGGCGGTCACGGACGAACGTACGGGTATATCGGTGGGCAGCCGTAGTATTAAAGAAGATGTTAAGATGTTGATTTCTAGTGAGGACAATGCCTGTCCTTTATCCGACAATGATATTCAGCTTCATTTTCAGCATCGAGGTATGAAAATTGCCCGCCGGACCATTAGTAAATACCGCCAGCAAATGAATATCCTGCCTTCGCATCTGCGAAAAAATTAATAGAGTTGATTGAGTTTATTGGGTTAATTGAGTTATTGAGTTTTTTGCTTCAGAACACAATAAACACAACAAACCCGATGAACCCAAAAAACCGAATGAATGGATAACTTTTATTGTTTTGTTTGAGTTATGGAAGGCGTATTAGAGTTAGGTACTCTCTCTCGCGTAATCGTCCTGCAATCTCTCAATATCTTCTTCCGAGAGATGATCCCCGCAGGCGACTTCGATAAAGACAAGTTTTTTATCCCCGGTATTGGCGATGCGGTGTACCGCTCCCAGAGGAACATCAATAATGGATCCTGGACCTACCGGAATTTCTTCATCATTGACGATGGCCAAACCATGTCCAGTGACGACGTTCCACTTCTCTGACCGGTGATTGTGTCTTTGTAGGCTTAAGCGAGCCCCGGGCTTGACTTCAACACGTTTCACCCAGACGCCGTCTTCTTCGAGGAATTTTATATAATGGCCCCAAGGCCGTTCAGAAAAATTAATTTTAATATCCATTTGTCACCATTTTTTTTAAGTTAATTTAGTCAAGTATAACATACTTGTCATTAGAATCTACATTCTGTTGCATTATTCTGATTCGAGTATTGAATTTGTGTTTGTCTTAAAGGAATTCTTTTTTGAGATGGATTTTTTTTCTGTTTTTGGTTTTTTAAATACGTAAGTGGATCTTGGTTTCGTTTCCGTTTTATTTTTCGTTGTGCTTTGAGGGTATTTTTTATTTCCTGTTTTCTGTTCAGATGGCGCTGAATAATCACCAGGCCTGGTGGATTTTGGAACCGATTTTCTAATAATGATTTCTGGTTCCCTCCCGGCTTCTTCCTTGATTGAGTGACCTTTTCTGAGAGCCGCCCGCTGGGTCATTTGTATTCGTTTGGTATTTTCACGAAACGCGGTTAATAAAATTTTCTTCATCGCATTCAGTTCTTTGATCAATTTTTGTTTTTCAGGTTTTCCTGATTCGCCGGCGGAATCAAGGACATTAATCTTTTCCGCATAATCTTTTTCTAATTTTTCTTTTTCTTTTGAATACACCTCAAAAATTTTTTCCATTTCAGATTTTTCAGTTTTTGTAGATGGATCAATTTTCTGCGTAGAAGCTGAAGATTCCGAAATTTCAGACGGCGCCTTTGTGTCTCCAAGGCCAGGGCTTTTATTTTCCTGGGCGAGTACCGGCCATCCCGTTAATAAACATATAAAAATAAATACCAATTTCTTCATGAGAATCCTTTATTCAAACTATTTTAATGTCATGTATAAGTATACGTTTTAATAACTGCTCTGTCAAAAGACAATATTACCTAATTGCGCATAAATAACTGAATACCGAGTAACTGAACCAATATAGGATTCACATGGGCACCTTAGGGAAATACGTGTTTTTTATCTAAAAGGTAATTTTTTTGATTAATTTATTCTTTAATGAATCGATGGGAACTTGATGTATAAAGAGTTGCGCCCAGATTTCCGTCTGCATCAGTTTCATTTTTACATTGTGACTGGCATGAGTATAAAAATTCGAGAATTCTTTTTTTGATAAATTAAGCAAATCACTGACAGCAGCGTTATCAAAAAATTCCAGTGGGATTTTCATGCGCGATTGGGCATTGGTGGGAAAACCTATTTTTTTTCTGAAGGCCAGGCTCTTAGGAAGATAACGACTAGCCACGGAACGCAATATCCATTTATCGACGAGAAATTCATGAGTATCATGCCGATAAGATGGTGAAAATCGGACTTTATATTGATAAGGTAAGTTAACTGCAAATTTAACAACGTTAAGATCAAGAAACGGAAAACGTGATTCTATGCTGGAAGACATTCCCACACAGTCGTTTCTATGTAATAGCGTACGCAGGTGATAATTCAGCTGGTTTAGAGTGATCATGTCTCTTTTATCAAATTCTTTCGTATTATTTTCTGACAGCAAAGTCTGAATATTGATATTCTCTAACTGAACTTCCAAAAAATCTTGGATATTGTCAGCATCTGAATCTCTCTCTTGGGCGAGGATTTTTCCGCGACACTGATCAATCAATTGCTTAACTGAAAAAATTAAAGAATGACGAAACAGCTTCTTAAAATTTTCTTTCGTATTGGGAATGAGCCAAGGATAACCAATAAAACATTCGTCTGATCCCTCCCCGGATAATACGGCCTTGATTTGATTTTGTCTTACCAGCTGCGAGACTTTATAGAACGGGACCGAATTAGGGTGATACGCATAAGGATGACTGTAGTGTTGGATAATTTCTGGAATCAACGAAATGAAATCATCGTCGGTAACGTCTACGTATTTTAATTCAAGTTTTAAATGTTTGGCCAAGAGTGATGCAGCATCTAGTTCACTGCATTTTCCTAAAACATTTGCATGAAAAATAGCTAGATCATTATGAAGCCGGCTGGCCATAGCCATGACCACAGATGAATCCACCCCACCGCTGCAAAAAGCCCCGACGGGAACATCAGCCATCAGCTGTTTTTTGACTGAAGAAAATAAAAGTTCATCAGCCTTATCGATGATTTGTTTTTTTGTAAGTGTGCTTAGAGATTGAGTATAAGCTTTGTCATATAAATCAGTGATTGTAATTGCTGTTTCGAATATAGCTTTCTGCCCTTTTCGAACCGTGATCATTTCGCCAGGCTCGGAAATGCGTACATGTTTTAAAAAAGTCGGCCCCTTCGTCGGACCGCCGAAACCTTGGAGGAAAAATATAATCGATGGCACATTCACTTCAGGTTGTATCCACGGAATCAAAGCGGATAATTCCGAAGCAAAAATAAACTGATCATCCTTCTCGTAATAAAATAAAGGTTTCATTCCAAATCGGTCTCTAGCTAAAGTTAACGTTGTCGTCGAGAAATCATACAAAGCAAATGAAAACATCCCGTCAAATTTTTTAAGTGCTTCTTTATATCCGTAATGCAGCATCGCTTCCAAGACCACCTCAGTGTCGCTCGTCGTCCGGAAGGTAATTCCTTTTTTTTCTAAATCTTCACGGATTTCTTTGAAATTGTAAATTTCACCGTTATAAACGAGACAATGAGATTTATTACGGCTGAAGAATGGCTGATTACTGCGTTCGGAAAGGTCTAAAAGGGATAATCGGGTGTGAACAAGGCCGAGGCCTTTGTTGGTAAAAATGCTTTGATGATCAGGCCCACGATGAGTTAATTTCTTGGCTGATATGTTGAGCAGGTTACGGTCGGGATGCGAATCCGAATGATGATGCAAAAATCCAAATATTCCACACATAGCAATACTTTCCTTAGGTCAAATAATGACTAAGTATGCCACAAATAAATTCACTAAACAATTAAATTTGAGATGTCCTGCTATTTGGTTTAAAGTAAGAAAAAACCGCCGCAAATATGAAATTTGCAGCGGTTCCATGTAGAACATTCATCTTCTTTTTTTAATTCAATGTTTCTCTATGGAGTTACATTAATGGCAGCAGAACCACCGATCAATACACTAGTTCCGGTCCCCGCTTTTGTAAACGGTTGGTTGAAAAGAAGAATACGGTATAGTCCCGGGGCTAAATTAACATTGGATGAATTTTTTAGGACAATTTCTTTTCCAGCTGCGATACCAGTACTATGGAGAGACATATATGGTTCAGATGAAGACGTCAAATTGCCGTAACCCATGTCCTCACCACTAAACTTGAAAATTTTATAAGTGTATGATGGGTTGTATGTCGGGCTGACTCCAGGTACCCATAAAGCATCGGTATTATTTTCAACCAGAAATTGGACAAAAATCTTTGAACCGGTAGCGGCGGTGTATTTGTCCAGAATCAATTTACCAACAATATTTTCAGGCGGTGGTAGTGGACTGTTGTCACAAGGGATATCTAGTTCAGCGCAAGGAATTATGTCCTGAGAAACACCTTGCTCTAATAAGTCTTTTTCTTGGATACCTTGTCCCCACACGTATGTTTGAGATGGCCCCATAATTAAGATTCCAAACAAAGTTGTTAAAATCAGTACGGATTTTTTAATCATGATGTTTCTCCTTTGTTGTTTTTATTTTTGTTAAATAAATGTAAAATCCCGAACGCTAACAAAAAAAGCCTCTTATACGGAAAGAAATAGACTAAAGCTATTTAGAATTAGATTTCTGCGATTGGGGAATTTGGAAAGAATAAGTACTCTTGGTAAAGTTAAGAAAAGTATGCCTTATATATTATTAGTTGTCAAACTAGGGCAAGTAATTTATTTAAAGACAAGTTGAAGGCTTAATTCTTCACACTTAGATGAGGTTTAAATATTCTAGACGAATCGGTCCAATCTTTTCCAACCAGGCCGGGATCGTCGGTAAATACGGAATTTTTATCATATCCGGTTAATTTTTTCCACTGATCAAATGATTTCTTCCCTTTGTCTGTCATAAATGAATCATTTCCCGGGAATGAATACACATTTTGATCGACCGTAAGAGTGGAATAATCTTTTCCGTAAATTAAAATAAGATGATGACGTTTATCCGTATTATTGGCTCCGATGATTCTGTTATTCCGTACGGTTGTTCCGTAATCAACACCTTTTCGCGCCTTAAGCTGAATTCCCGCGCTATCGGTAAATAAAGCGGGTGGAGTATCCTGGGAGGTCATTGTGATAATTGTATTATTTTCAATCACAGAATCTTGAAATCCCGCCGTCGGTACTTCAAAGTAACTGGATATACCATTCCAACATCCAATGATATTGTTGTTTTTTATCCTGAAATTTTTTGGGGTATTTCCTCCTCCGCTTCTTTCGGAGGCGATGGTAATACCGTTGGGATGCATTTTCACATAATTGCGTTGATAACCATTATAAGATTCATCGAGATAAAAACGTTCTAATGCATCATCCGGTTTATAGCCGGTGAAGATAACATCATTATTGGAAATTTCATAACCGGCGTCGATAACAGGACCATCACCGGTATAAATATTCATACTATAGCTATCAACGACGATATTATTCACCATCGCCGTCGCGGTATTCATTCCTTCTCCACCACCACTGATGATAATATTTCCATCGATAATTGTCTCTGTTTCCCCTCTCCCGCCTCCACCCAGATTATTCGGCCAGCCGCCATTACCGCCCCAAGTATTTCCCCGCGGCCAATTCATCATGACATTCGCGTAGAAAAAATTTTTAATCCATTTGATTGATTGTGTATTATCCCCAAACACGGAGGTAGCATGTTTTCCAGTAAACAGAAACCGGCATTTTTCGAAGATGACATTTTGGTTTCCGCCGACCGTCATAACCCCGATCGAGGGAGCGCCGACAAAAGTTAATCCATAAAAATGAAAGTTCTGGCCCTCTGCATAAATAGGCACAACGGCGTTATCCCAATCACCCTTATTGGCGAGCAGATTTCTTGATCGCGGCTCGCCTTTGGTGGAAAAAATATAAAAAGTATTTTCAACATTCGCAAATCGTCCATCTTGATTAAGTTGATAAACAGCGTATGAATCTCCGGGATTAAATTGATTCGTTTTCCCTCCGGTCAAACTTTTAACGTTTAAAGTGTCATTTTTCTTTTTAGTCGTCGATACGGATGTGACAATTCCCCACGACCCGTCGGTAATATTCCAAACATAGGCCCCGATAAAATCTGTCGGACCGGATCCATGTTCCTTTTTATACTGTGTAAAGTCTTTCGTACTATCGACGAGAGATGTGTTTCGTTTTTTTCCGCTGCCATTATCTTTACCTTTATAGCCAATGGCTTCTCGGCAGGAGCGATGATTCCAGTCCATAACCGCCCAAGAAACACTGCTCGTCGGAAAACCTGGCCATTTTTCATTAACCTTGGCTTTCCATACAGTACCATCGAACACCGTAAATGGATCAAGCCCCGGCGTTTGACTAAGATCAATAATGACTTCCCCATCACCATAAGGCCCCCACGTATTGTAATGAAGGTCATCAGCAAATCCCGTTAAGTTGCCCGAACCAAATCCTTCTCTGTAATAACCTGCTTTAATAAGGACTCGTTCGCCCTGCTTATGGCCATCATATCGGCCTGAAGCTCGGCTGATCGTTTTAAAAGGTCCATAATCGCGCGTAGTATGTGTTGGAGATGAACCGTTCCAGGCATCATTACCGTTTTCTCCGTCGATATAAAAGGTGGCTTCCCTATTTTTATTAGGAGGCAATGATAGCTGATCAATTTCCGTTGGGTTATAGTGCCGTTCATCCATGAAGGATTGGATTTGTTCCGAGATGGGAATTTTTATGGTTTCCGCATGGCATGGAGCAACGTTTAAAACTAATGTGAAAATAAATAAGAATATTTTTATGGGCATCGTTAATCTTTCCTTACACCTCGTACTTAATATAACGGCTTAACGTGAATTAAAAAAGAATTTTTTATGGGACGAATTTTTTTTGAATATCTGATGTTTAGAAGGGAAAGTTTATGAAGTATATAGTTCTTGGTATTTTTCAGCCATGAGGTTGATGGTGAAATTTTTCACAATATGTTCTCGGGAATGTTCGCCCATTTCTTGCGGTAATGTTTTGATCGCATTAAGCCGCATAATCGCCGAATCAATACGTTCCGGGAAGCCGCAAGGAACAATGTAACCGGTTTTTCGCTCGTCGATAACCTCTTCATTAGCGCCGATCTTCGTTGCGATAACCGGTGTCCCGGAAGCCATGGCCTCGAGCAGATTAAACGGATAGGTCTCTTTGTTTGCGGTATGGACCATCACATCAAATAATTGTAAATACTCTGCTCGCGAAAGTATTTGCGGAACAAATTTTATATGATCAACCAGATCATAATTCGCGCTCATCTTTTTAAGATCATTTAACAGAGGCCCTTCACCGGCAAAAACCAACTCCGCGTCTAATCCTTTTGACTGTAACTTTTTGAAGGCCTTAATGAGAGTTGCCTGGTCTTCTTCTTTAATCAATGGGCCAATGTTCCCTATAATAAAACTGTCCTCACGGAGTCCGAGTTTATGTCGATTTTCCTTAGATGATTCTTTCCCCGGACTTTTCATATACATATGTTCATCAATTCCATCATAAATGATTTTATATTTACGATTTTGAGGAACGCCTTCACCAAACATCTGTGTTTGAATATATTCACACGCTGTAACAATATGATTATTCAGCTGTTTGGCTAATGCCGGCACAGGACTGTCCGTAATCCAATGACTTGAATAAATTGCCTTGGCTCCGCTTAGTTTCGCTGCCGCAGCGGCGAGCGCAGCCACTTCATGACTATGCGTGTGAACAACGTTGTAATGATTAGCTCTAAGAAATTTTGACAGTTTAAACATCAGTCGGATATTCATTCCGTTTGATCGGGTATACGTAAAAATGTCAATACCGCGGATTTTAAGCACCATCGACGTTTGGTTCTCTGGAACGATATGAATAATATCCGCTTCAATCCCTTTTTCTTTTTGTTTATAGACCAAAGCGGAAATTAGATTTTTTAGATCCGATTGTGTTAAAGAAAAGACAATGTGGGCGACTTTAGGTGTTGGGTTCATAAAATATATTAATTATTTTTAAAGTAAGTCAGCATTATGCTTTATTTTTTTATTAATATCAAGCGTCTTATTAGAGTTAAAAGCATGATTTTACGGATATTATTTAATTCGATTTGTAATAGCTTTTAGAACTCTCAATGAGTCAGACTCATTGCCGATCGTTCCAACCCGGATTTTTATCTTGGAGGCTTGTTCGGTTAAAGATTCAATATTGATGCTGATTTTTTTGCCATCTTCGCCCTCGGCGTGGATTTCAGATTTTAGGCTGCTTAAATCTTCAGATATCACAATAGCGCGCAGGTCTTCCAAGCCTTTTAGAGAAGCTTTATGAACTGTTTCTGTCGTTGCATCGAGATTTTTTGACAAGGAACCAGTTGCAAAGGCATATCCTCCGGCACCAACGGCAGCTCCTGCTAACAAGACACATCCTTGGCTTGTAACGGTAGCGATTAATAAACATAACCCAACAATCAAATTACGCATTTTTTCCATCGTCTCATCCTTTCATTTCAAAAGTTTATACAAAAAATTATGATTAATTATTTATTCTTATCAGCTACAAAAAAATCTTTTAGGGTTTTGGCTAGGTCATCCAATTCGCGTTTTGAATGTGTTTGACTGACAAAAAAAGCTTCCAAATCCGCCGGAGGCCAATAAATTCCATTATTCAATAAATGATAAAAAAGTTGAGAATAACGCTCATGTCCTTGAGCGTTTAAAGCGTCTTGATAATTATAAACATTTTTTTCTGAAAAGCGAAGGCTCATCATAGAAAAATAATGTGACAAATGCGCGTTAATCTTTTGATCTTTGAAGAATTGATTCATGTCTTGAGCGAAGGTTTCACAGCGTTGGTTTAACCCGCGATAAAAATCTTTATTCAGTAATTTCAACGTCGATGAACCGGCCTTCATGACGACGGGATTTCCGGAAAATGTGCCGGCTTGATAAACGCTTCCTAACGGAGCTAAATGATCCATAATTTCTCGTCGTCCACCATATGCTCCGACGGGAAAACCACCGCCGATGATTTTTCCCAGGCAGGTCAAATCCGGTGTGATGCCGTAGTCTGCCTGGGCGCAACCGGTATTTGTCCTAAAGCCTGTCATGATTTCATCAAAAATTAAAACAATATTATTTTTCGCGGTTAGATCCCGCAATGTATCGATGAATTCTTTTTCGGCGCGGATAACCCCCATATTGCCGGCGACGGGTTCAATGATGACACAAGCAATTTTATCTTTATGTGTTTTTATGGTTTGTTTTAAAGCATCCGTATCATTATACGGAAGGCTGATGGTATTCTCGATATGAGATGGCGGTATGCCAGCCGACGAGGATTCATGCAACATGGCCACCCCGGAACCAGCCTTGGTCAAAAGATCGTCAAAATGGCCATGATAACAGCCGTCAAATTTAATCAGCATGGATTTGCCGGTATAACCGCGAGACAGCCTGATCGCGCTCATCGTAGCTTCTGTTCCGGAATTAACAAAACGGATTTTTTCCATCGACGGAACAAATCCGGTAATTAATTTTGCAATTTCAATCTCTTCTCTCGTCGTTGCGCCGAAACTGGTTCCCCGCTCAATTGTTTTTTTTGCCCCTAAAACCACATTGCGGTGCGCGTGTCCGGCGATCAAGGCGCCCCAAGATAAACAGTAATCACTATATTCATTATTATCTTGATCATATAATTTTGAGCGCGAACCGTATTTCATAACTAATGGTTGTCCGCCAACTCCCTTAAATGAACGAACTGGAGAATTAACTCCGCCCACCATGACATCGAGCGCTTCGTTAAACAATCGGCTGGAATTTTTATGACGGCTGTTCATAGCATTATCCATAAATCATAATCTCACTTTCATAGCCTTTATCTTGCAAGGTCTTTTGCGTCAGTGGACCCTTAGAGCAAATCAGCCAATGTTTAGGAATAGCTTTGTATTTGTCTAAGAAACTACGAACGGTCGACGGGCTGGTAAAAATTATCTTGTCGACAGGGCCTTCAGGAAGTTCGGCCTTTTGGCTTGGATTATTGATGTAAACGGCCAATTCATTGACATGTGCCCCGAGTTTTTCTAACTGTTCTTTTAAAAACGGATTTGGTAAGTTGGAACGGGGAAAAAGAATTTTCTTATTTTTTAATTGATAATGTTCCTTAAATAAATTTAATACGCCTTGCGAAGTTTCATCGCTTGCAATGTGACGCGGAAATAAATCAAAATCCATTACGGCCGTAGCAGTATCTTTACCAATAACGATAATTTCCTTTTTCATAAGTATAGAATGAATTTTTGAATCTAGATTCAAGAAATGCTGGACGGAAAAACGGCTGGTGAAAAGAATGATGTCGGCATGCACGGAATCGTGTATCAGTTGATCTAGTTGTTTTTTATCAAATTCAACCGGCGTAATTTCGATCATAGGCAAATGAATGATTTTTCCCAAGGATTGATATTTCTCCGGATTTGTCCCGGTGTAAACAATGATGTCTTGTTTTAAATCATCTTTACAGAATACCACGATTTTACCGACGACGATTAAAGCTGGCGGATGAATATCAACCTTGTTGACGTCGGCTTGAATGGTATCAAGGGTTCCTTTAACCACCATTTGATCATAACGAGTGCCGCGCGAAATGACCGCGACCGGCGTACTCAAATCCTTTTTAGATTCCTTTAGGGCTTCAACAATTTTATTCAATTTTGTCAGGCCCATTAAAAAAACCAAAGTGTCGATATCTTTGGGAATCAAAATTTCTTCTTCATCATTTTGATCTTCAGCTTGATGTCCGCTTAGGAACGCGACGGATGATGAATACCCTCGAGCCGTTAAAGGAATTCCTAAATGCGACGGAACACCTGTCGCTGAACTAACCCCGGGTATGACATCAACGTCAATATGAAAGTCTCTTAAATACGTGAGTTCGTCCGCTCCTCGTCCGAAAATAAGCGGATCACCGCCTTTCAGCCGAACGATGGTTTTTCCTTCAAACGCTTTTTGCCGTATCAGTCGAGATAAATCAGCTTGCTTTAAGGTATGCTCTCCTTTTCGTTTTCCAACATAAATTTTTTCAGCGGCCGGCGCGTGATCAAGAATTGACTTGTGTACTAGATAATCATATAGAACACAATTAGCTTTTTTTAATGAGTTAACACCCTTTAACGTAATTAGATCCGGATCACCTGGTCCAGCTCCGACGAGACTAACTTTACCGTACGTTTTTCTGACATCAATTCTATCGAATATTTTCTTTATTTTTTGATCGCTAACTCGACCAACAATCGCGAGTTGTCCTTGTAAGGGTGAGCCATCCCAAGGCATAATATTTTTGATTAGATTTTCCAGCATTAAGCGCTTTAACGCGATCGTCGCTACGATAATTCCATCCACCTGTCCGCCGTCAATTAATTTAAGTCTCTCTTCAATCGTCCCGCGTATAGGAACAATTATTAAATCTTTGTTTAATTGCAGGATCCCCTCCTGTCTGAGTTGACTGCTCGTTCCGATACGGCTGCCAGGTTTTAGCTGAGCAATCGGTGAATGTCCGACAAACGCGTCGGTGTCGTCGGGACTTTTGGTTAAGGCATAAATCGTGAGATTTTGATTCAGTTTTTTGGGAAGGTCTTTAGCGCTGTGAATGGCAATATCAATTTCATTTTTAAGGAGCGCTTCATCTAAACGATCAGAGAAAAAATCGTCTTTGGTATTTTCGGTTAAAGGTGTTTTTTTGTCTCGATCACCACTCGACAAAAACGTTGTGCGGATAAACTGGACGGAAATATCTTGATCTTTGAGAAGCTGCTCAACTTCATCGACTTGAATAGTGGCCAGGCGGCTGTTGCGTGATCCGACGCGTAATTGACTCATGTCATTATTTCCTATTCAAATACCCGTCGTGCGGACAAGGACATGCTTAAGGTGGATATGTCGGCAAATTCAAGGGAACCGCCCACAGGTATACCAAATCCGATGCGGCTAATGCGTATACCCATTGGTTTAATTTGCTTCAGTAAATATAAAGCCGTCATTTCCCCTTCATTGTCCGGATCAGTGGCAATAACGACTTCTTTAATTCCTTCAGCGGTGATGCGGTCCATTAAATGCTGGATTTTTAAATCTTCGGGGCCGCGTCCGTCGCTGGGGGAAATTGTTCCTAAGAGGACATGGTACACACCGCGGAAAGATCCGGATTTTTCGATCGCGATTAAATCTTTTGGGTCTTCGACGACACAAACTGTTTTTTGATCACGCGACGTATCACGGCAAATCCCGCAAATATCATGGTCGCTAAGATGATTGCAACGGGAACAGCATTTAAGGCCTTCTTTTAATTGAAGCATATCGTAAGCAAATTGTCCGACGGTTTCTTTGTCCTGGTCGAGAAACCAAAATGCCATGCGTTCCGCGCTTCGTCGTCCGACGCCGGGTAATTTAGCTAATTGCGTAATTAAATTTTCTAATAATTTTGGGTACGACATAATTATATGCTCTTAATCATTATGCCAACGCTTAATGACTTTTCCGTTAAAAGCATCCAGCGTAGATTGAACCTTTTGATCGATGACAACTTCCTTCATTTGTTCAATAAATTCAAAACGGATGACAATTTTTGTCTTTAACTGTTCACTGAAAATCCGTTCAATCAAAAGCGTATTTTCTTTTCCTTCAAGAACTTCTTTTTGAAATCCGCAGTGTTTTGGGAATCCAATAAATAAATATTCACCCTTAATTCTCGACGGCATGCCTTCTTGTAAATAGGTCGCGACTGACATTTTTTCTTTACTAATAGCCGACGTTAAAAGTTCCCATACCTTTTGAATATGATCCAGGTCATTCGTCGAGATGGAATTGGATTCGGTCGACGCTGGTGATGGTTGTGCTATTTCTTCTGCATTCAATTCCTTGTGTTCCGATTTCAGGTTGAAATCAACACTGCCTTTATTGCTTTTTAGAATTTGTATCGGGTCCGGAAATGGTTTGGATTCAGGCTTGGCGGGTGATTTCATTTCGCTTTGTGCCGGCAAAGACATTTCTTTTTTCAGGACGGGAAGAGCCTTATTTCCTCGATAAGTTAATTTAGCCAACGCGACTTCCAATGGCATACGGACCGATTCAGTGATACGGCATGTTTCTTGAGTTTCAATCAGAGTATCAATCGCTTCTAAAATTTCTGCCAAAGTAAACCGTTGTGATTGCTCAAGGATTTGTTCCTTAACATTGAGCGGATAATCGATCAATTTCCCGAGGGCTTTTCCGCCGATATTAATCACCATTAAGCTGCGAAAATGTTCAGTAAGATCTTTAAGCAATTGTTTAATATCTTTTCCCTTATTAATAATTTCGTCGAGAACTTTTAAAGCGTTCGTACAATTTTTAGCGGCGATTTCTTCGACTAAAGAAAATAATAATTGAACCTCGACGAGACCAAGCATGGAATAAACGTCATCATCTTTAATCCCTTCGGTGCTCAACGCGCTGAGTTGGTCGAGCGTGCTTAACGCGTCACGTAAACTGCCTTGGGCTGCTTTTGCAATAGAAAACAGTGCATTCTCATCGATCTTATAATTTTCTTTACGGCTGACTTCTTTTAATCCGGAAACGATCAGATTAACCGGGATACGTTTAAAATCAAATCGCTGACAACGGGAAATAATCGTCGCTGGAACCTTATTAGGTTCAGTGGTGGCAAAAATAAATTTAGCATGTTCCGGCGGTTCTTCGAGAGTTTTTAATAATGCATTAAAGGCTTCGGTGGTTAACATATGAACTTCATCGACGATATAAATTTTGTAACGGCCCTGCGCGGGCGCAAATTTGACGTTTTCTCTTAAAGCCCTAATCTCGTCGATACCACGATTGGAAGCGCCATCAATCTCCAGAACATCAAAACTTCGGCCTTCGGCAATTTCTTTGCAAATGGCGCTATCCGCCGGTGGATTGGACAGCGGCCCACCTTCGCAGTTAAGGCACATCGCCAGAATCCGGGCGCAGGTCGTCTTTCCAATTCCTCTTGGTCCGCTAAACAAATACGCGTGCGCGATACGATTAGATTCAATTCCCTTGACGAGTAAATCGGTGATATGTTCCTGACCGATGACATCTTTAAATATTTGTGGGCGGTGTTTACGGGCTAAAACGAGATAAGACATAATTAATATTCCTGTACGGAAACTTCACAAAGATTGGCTAAACCGAATCGTTCTATGAATGACCATGCGTTTATCTTTTAATGATTGGGCGTGCGGGATATGCAGCCGGACTGTCAAAACATGTACATGCGTTGTTACGTTATCGAACATTATATATCGAATACAAAAAATTTGGGAATTATTTCAGACTAGATTTTAAGGCTGTTTCTAAATCTTCATATTTAAAGGAATACCCAAAATCCAATAATTTTTTGGGAATAACCTTGGCTCCGTTCAAGAACAAACTATCCGCCATTTCTCCAAATAATAACCGGGCTCCAAAGGACGGAACCGGAAATACCGTCGGACGTTGAATCACTTTTCCAAATATTTTAGTAAACGTTGCATTTGTTACGGGGTTTGGAGCCGTAAGATTGACCGGTCCTGAGATCTTTTCATTTTGAATAATAAAATCAATAATCAGAGGAATTTCATCGAGCGCAATCCAACTGAACATCTGTTTTCCGCTGCCTAATTTTCCACCTAATCCCAGGGTAAATGGAACGGACATTTTCTTAATCGCTCCCCCTTTTTTACTGAGTACCGTACCGGTACGAAGATTGACGACGCGTATTCCCCGTTCCTGCGCGGTTTGTGTGGCCATTTCCCATTGATAACAAACATCGCCGAGAAAATCTCCGGCCGCGGGATCTGATTCAATAAATATTTGATGTGCTTCCCCGTGTCCGTACCATCCGATCGCCGACGCACAAATAAATAATTTAGGCGGATATTTAAGATTGGCTAAGGTATTGGAAATTAATTTTGTACTCTCCACCCGGCTCAATAAAATTTCTGCTTTATACTCCTCGCTCCAGCGTCGATCAGCAATACTGGCTCCGGCCAGATGAATAACGACATCTAATC
>JAGOSC010000056.1 GCA_018062515.1 Candidatus Omnitrophota bacterium | reverse complement strand
CGCCTTGGATGTATTTGCTTTTGCTTCGCACAGTGAGACCCAAGGACTTGTTCTCGTCGAAGCTATGGCGACCGGAACCCCGGTCGTGGCTGTTGACGCTCCTGGTGTACGTGAGGTACTTAAAGATGGTATTAATGGCCGTATGATCAAAAACGACCATGTTCAGGATTACGTGGAATGTTTGACATGGCTTTCCAAACTATCGTCGGAAAAAAGGAAAATATTGTCGAAAAATGCCCTACAAATGGCCCAAAATTTTGCGGTCAATATTTGCGTGGACAAAGCTCTTGAAATTTATCAACAGGTGATCAAAGACCACCATAAAAAGAGAAATTTAGATGAGAATCCTTGGAAAAAAGCCATGCGAATGATTAAAACGCAAACAGAACTTATGGCTAATACCTCGTCGGCCGGCGCGGCCGCCATTATCGACGTGCCGAGGACAACGATGAAAAAAGCTGTTAGACGATTTAAAAAAAGAGTGGGAGATCTCGTTCTTAAATAGAGAGGAATGTATGAGCGAAAAAATAAAAATATTAGCCTTTGCCGGAAGTGCGCGAAAAGAATCATTTAATAAAAAATTGATTAAGATCGCGATGAAAGGTGCCCAGGAGGCCGGCGCGGAGGTTACTCTCATTGATTTAAATGATTTCCCCATGCCGTTGTATCATGGTGATTTGGAAGATGAGCAGGGCTTGCCGGAGAATGCTAAAAAAATTAAAAAATTAATGATACAGTCCGACGGGTTTTTGATTTCATCCCCGGAATATAATAGCTCAATCAGCGGATGGCTAAAAAATACAATTGATTGGGCCTCTCGAAAAGAAACAAAAGATGAAGCGCCGCTTATCGCGTTCAAAGACAAAATAGTAACGCTCATGAGTACATCCACGGGTAAATTAGGTGGATTACGAGGGCTTGTGCATGTTCGCTCTATTTTAGGGAATATCGGGGCCATCGTATTACCAAAACAAGTTTGTGTGCCCAATGCCGGCGAGGCATTTAATGATCAAGCACAACTTAAAGATGAAAAGCAGCAAAAAGAGATTGAGAATCTCGGGAAAGAGCTTGTTACATTCATTTCAAAACTGAAATAACAAGGAGGCTGTTATGACATGTTTAAATCAGATTGGTAAAATAGCTTTGATTGGTTTAGTTGCTATACAGCTCGCGGCTTGCGGAACAATTTTGTATCCTGAACGCCGTAATCAAACCGCCGGTAGAATCGATGTGGGTGTTGCTTTAATGGATGGTTTCTGGTTACTCGTTGGAATTATTCCTGGAATTATCGCCTTCGCCGTGGATTTCTCGACAGGAGCCATTTATATACCTAAAGGTATTGCGAGTGATTCTAATGAAAGTAAATACCGCATAGTTCGTTTTGACCCGAAAAATACCAGTCAATCGGAACTTGAAGCTTTAATCAGTCAAGAAACGGGGAAAAAATTTCATTTCTCCGACGACGCTTACACATTGACCCGCGTGCAGAGTGAAGAAGAGATGATACAAAGTTTGCAATCCTTATAATCCGTGCGGCAGCACATTCCGACGCAAACATCAAACATTCCTCAATTATGCTGGGCATGCTCTCTTTGCATGTCCAGCATTTTGCCTTTGGCATAATGACCGCCGTTTTTAAATCAATTCGTTAAAAATCAATCTTCCGCTGTTAAATCCCATTTTTAATCTATTTTTAACCTTCTCTTAATTTATGACCTGTTATATTTGAATCAGAAATTGAATTAAGGAGACAAATGATTACGAAAACAGAAAAAGGTTACGTGGTTAAATCAGAAAAGGGAAGAAATTTGGGAGGACCATACAGGACACGGGAAGAAGCTCAAAAAAGATTACGGCAAGTGGAATTTTTTAAGCATAAAAAAAATTGGTAATATCTTAAGAAAAAAGGAGACAGGATATGAAATTTAACTTTATTAAAGTCGCAATTGGATTGGGTTTAGTTTTACTGTTTTCGACATCAGCCACGGCCAATTTGATGTCCTTCAGTGTTAATGAAAAACTGCAGAAAATGAAAACCGAACTAAATTTAACGGACGAACAAGTCGATAAAATCCGTCCCATTATTCAGGATTACAAAGATGCTATGGATAAAGCGCAAAATGATAAAGAAGATAGATTGCGCCAAGTTTTATCAAGCGATCAAATGAATCAGCTAAAAGATATGAAAAAAGATATGAAAGATAAGATGAAAGATTCACGTGGGTACTAAAGTTAAATTCCGTCCTTCTGGAATATGGATACGTCGACCGAGCGTAAAATAACAGTGGGTACTGAATTATTAAATGATAAACCCGATTCCCCAAGCGGAAATCTGTTAGTCCATATTCTAGAAGGATGTTTAGTTCGGGAGGATGACGATGAAAACCCAAAGTATGCCGCATGTTCTTTTCTGCAGTGTGTTCGAATGTGGTTATAACGATTATAAAGAATGCCACGCCGGGGCTATTACCGTCGATGGACCAGAGCCCCTTTGTGATACTTTTTTTTTAAAAGCAATAATATAGGGCGGTGTGGAGAATATTGGTTCCGTCGGAGCATGTAAAAAATGGCATATGCGTTCACAATGATTCTTTTGAATGCACCGCGCAGGGTATTAACGTTTCATTACATGAGACCAAACCAGAGTGTGACACATTTAAAATAAAGCACATTTAATTTAAGGGGATCATTATGCCGACGACTTTAGTCGCTTCCAATCAGCCTTCTTACCGCGCTTATAAAATTCTGCATATTGGCTACATTGTTCTTCCCCTCTTCGCCGGCATTGACAAATTTTCACATATTCTCATCAATTGGAATGTTTATCTATCCCCGATCATCAGCCCTATGAACGCTGATTTTTTTATGAAAGTTGTTGGCGTTATCGAGATTATCGTCGGGATCATCGTGGCCGCGAAACCAAGGTATGGGGCCTATCTCGTCGCTGTTTGGTTATGGCTGATTATAATAAACTTGTTAAGTATTCCGGGATTTTATGACATCGCATTAAGAGATTTTGGTTTATCGTTAGGGGCATTAGCTTTGGGATGCTTAGCGAAAGAATATAGTACAAATTAAACGAAGGCGGACCTTGTTTCCGCCATATATCATGGCGGAAGGATAAATGAACGGGAGAATGAACATGAAAAATACCACTCAAAGAGATTATAAACAAACAAGAAATGACGAAACTTTTCAAGAAGATTCAAATATAGACAAATGGGCGCGTAATTTGTCATCGGAAAATGAAGAGCAAATCCGTAAACGGGCTTATCAATTAGCAGAAAAAAGAGGTTTTCAACCCGGGCATGAGTTGGATGATTGGATACAAGCCAAAAAGCTGTTGTCCCAAGACAGTTCCTATTAACACAACAAAGGGACGATCATGCCAGTCAATCACAAATTGTTTGGAAAATGGATAATAATTCTAATCTTCGTCGGAATTTTTGCGGGTTGTAACCAAAAATCTACTTCTCCGAATTCATTGCAGTCCCTTTTGCCAGATGAAACAAGTGCCACGAATTCCGTTCATCGTCAGCAGAGGTCGGCTTCGCCTACCGGTGAATCACTTTCAAAGTGGCCCAATGATGCCGTTCATATTGTCCGTGGAGATATTCTTTCGGTTGATGCGAAAGCACAAAAGGTCACCATAAGAGAGTTGACGACCGGAAACAGTATAACTACACGAGTGTCGGATCCAAGTACGCTGGGATCCTTCGTCCAGGGTGACCGTGTGGATATTACGTTTGCATCAATGGACACAAGCACCGCAACAAGCATCATAGCAGCGGAGAATGTCGGCCAATAAGTTCTGTCTTTTTCTTTTTGGTAGAAATTCATATCTATTTTTGATACGATATCTGCGTGAAATTAACGCCATACTTTATTAGCCTTTTCTTTTCTTTCCTTCTCGTCAGTACGTCCTTTTCGGATATTACGGAAGTAGAAACAGCCATTATGAAAGAAGATTTTGTTCTTTCAAAAAAATTGGCCACAGATGTACTTCATTATGCCGTGGTTAAGAAGGACACGGCCTTCGTCGCTAAGTATTATCTTGGGCTCAGCCATCTTCGGCTGGAAGAATACTCAAAATCAGCCAAAGTATTTAAGAATCTGATTCGCCACGATCCGCCGGCGGAAATTAGAGATAAGGCCTTCATAGGCCTTATCGAATGTTATTATCAGCAAGAAAAATATAAAGCATCGCGTAAGGCATTAAAAAAATTACTTCAGCTGAGTCCTCAATCAGAATTTTTGAGTTTGATTTATTTAAAAGGGGCGAGAATAAACTTAAAGCTGACCGAATGGGATGAAGCCAAATGGTACATTAAGCAAATCATTGAGAATTTCCCCGACAGTTTCGAATATAATATCGCTCTTCAATTGTTGGAAGAGAAACAATATTTCGCGGTTCAGATAGGCGCCTTCGTCGACCGCGCTCGCGCCGAACAGATGGTGGAAGTGTTAAAGAATGAAAATCATTATGCGTATATTGTGGAAACCACCGACCGCAATAACATAAAGTTTTATCGTGTCCGCGTCGGGCAAATCAGCATTTTAGAAGATGCGGAACATTTAAAATCAAAATTGACCAAATTAGGTTATCCTGCCTCGATTTACCCTTAATTTTATGAGTTCAAAAAAAATCGTATTTATTGTCGGGCCCACCGCGATTGGAAAGTCAAATATTGCGATGGAAATCGTTCAAATAACCCCATCTCAAATTATTTCCTGTGACTCTACACAAGTTTATAAAGAGATCACGATCGCCAGTAATAAGCCCTCATCGGATATTTTAGCGCGTGTCCCGCATCATTTAATTAATATTATTTCTTTGAAAGATCAATTCGATGTTTCACAATTTTATCGGATGTCGAATCAGGCGATTGAATCGATTATCAAAGAAGGTCAACTGCCATTAGTCGTCGGAGGAAGCGGTTTATATATGAAGATACTATTAGACGGGATTTTTAAAGGTGGCGAGCCGGATATAAAGCTTCGGGAAGAATTAAAGCAGGAGGCTGAAGAATTCGGGAATGAATATCTCTATGATCGTTTAATCAGCGTCGATCCGATGGCGGCCAAGAAAATTCATCCGAATGATGTCAAAAAAGTTATTCGCGCGCTTGAAGTGAGTATGCTTTTAGGCCGGCCTATATCCGAAAAACAGCAGGAATGCGAAGGTATTTGGGGAAAGTATGATATAACAATCATTGGGTTAAATTGTCCGAGGGATTTGTTATACGATCACATTAATAAAAGAGTAGACATGATGTTTGATGCCGGACTGATCGAGGAAATAAAAAAGTTAGATGCCATGCCGTTAAGTCCAAGTGCGGCCGGAATGATCGGCATTAAGGAAGTTCAAGGTTATTTAAAAGGTGAACACGATTTAGATACCGCGAAAAATTTAATGAAACAAAATACCCGGCGATATGCGAAGAGACAATTAACCTGGTTCAGAAAAGAAGGGCGCATACAGTGGTTGGAATTTTCATCCCCTCGAGAAACGGGAAAAATTGTTAATTTAATTAAAGAAACAACTGGTTTATGAAAATGAGGGTGAATTGAGTAAACAAACTTTAGAAAAGGTTTTGATCGTCATCGTCGATTTAAAAAAAGAACGCTCTGAGTGGACGAGTCCAGACGAATTGTTAGAAATGGAAGAGTTAGTTAAGGCGGCTGGTGCAGTGGTTACGGAAAGTTTGATTTGTAATGTGCGGCAACCGACGGCAAAGAATCTTATCGGTGATAGCAAAGTGGCGGATATTCTCGCTTTATGCGAGCTCCATAAAATTGATACGGTTATCTTTAGTCATGAATTAAAGGGTAGTCATATTCGGAATCTGGAAGAGGTGCTCAAGGTAAAAACAATTGATCGCACCCAATTGATCTTGGATATTTTTGCGAGAAACGCGAAAAGTCAAGAAGGCAAGATGCAAGTCGAATTGGCTCAATTAGAATATCTTTTACCTCGTCTCGTCGGACATGGAGTGGAATTGTCCCGAATCGGTGGTGGCCTTGGAACATTAGGTCCAGGCGAAACGAAACTTGAGCTCGATCGCCGACGGATTGCTGATCGTATTACTCGATTAAAAAAGGAATTAAAATTAATCGTACAGAACCGTCAGACCGGCCGTAAAAAGAGATTTAAAACCGGAGTTCCAACCGTTTCGCTCGTCGGGTACACCAATGCGGGTAAGTCAACTTTATTAAATCTTTTGACTGGTGCGGATCAGAAAACTAAGGACGGAATGTTTACAACGCTGGATTCTTTAACCCGTCAATTTGTCTTGCCTAATCATCAAAAAATAACCCTTTCAGACACCGTCGGGTTTATCCATGAATTGCCGCATAATTTGATTGAATCGTTTAAGGCGACCTTAGAAGAGGTCAAAGATGCTGATTTGCTTTTACATGTTGTGGATATCAGCCATCCGAATTTTAGGCAAATGTTCGACGCTGTTAAAGAAGTTTTGGAGGAGCTTAAGGCTTTAGATAAACCGACCTTACTCGTGTTCAATAAAATTGACCGTTTGAGTGATCTTAGTTGGTTGCGGGATTTCACTAAGAATTTTGAACATGCGGTATGTATTTCGGCTATTCAAAATCAAGGAATAGATATATTGCTGGATAAAATTGCTGAATTGTTATCAGGATTATTTGTCGAGATTAATGTCGACGTTCCTATTCACCGTATGGATTTAGTCAGTTTGGTTCATGAAGAAGGTGAAGTGCTTTCCATAAAATATTACAACGATAAAATCAATATCCGCGCGACCGTTCCTACCAATATCGCTGGAAAATTTACAAATTTAAAATAGATTTTTACGTCAGATAAGTTTTATTGCGAAGTTTGACGTTCATAAGCCCCCATGTCGGTGTAATCAGGATTACCGATTCCTGTATTCGTAATATTTGGATCATCATAACGCAAGCGGCCATCTAAATCCGAAGCCGGCGCATGATTACCGTCACCTGCGTCAATGCATGGAGATCCGACTCCTAAATGACCACCACCGATAAATCCAGGGTTACTGTTTATATTTCCTGGTCCGGGCCAACCGCCCTGTATGTCGGAATATTTAATGCTTGCGGTACTGTTTGGCTCAATCGAAATGTTCGGATCAATAGGCGCGTAGTTGTCCCAGATAATGGAATTAAACATTTTTATGTGGCTGTTTCCTGCCAGATAAATCCCTCCGCCTCTCTGAATAGCCCGGTTTCGTGATATTGTGTTATTAATTAAAACTGGAGAAGAATCAAAACACGCTATCCCGCCGCCGCTGTTTTGAAATGTAGCATTATCACTAATCACATTATCTATGATTAAAGGCGAGGCATTATTTTGACACCTTATGCCCGCGCCGCCATCCGCAGAAATACTGTAAGTTATATTGTTATTCTTAATAGTAGGGGAAGCCCCATCGATAAAAATTGCCCCGCCAGAACCGCTAAATATATTTGAATTAAGAGTAAAGCCATCCAATATAGAATCGTGTCTTTCCCCGCTATTAAACGTTACAGCGTGATTAGACCCACCATTAATACCTGCTCCTAACCGGCTTTTTAGGGTTATAGCCTTGCCTTTAAAATTAATATTTTCATTATAAGACCCTTTATCAACAAAAATAACATTGTGATGACTAGACGCATCAATGGCTTGTTGAATGGTTGTATGGGTGTGAGGAACAAAAAAATCGAATTTAGCAAAATCTAATTTATCTGTGGTTGTGAGAGTTCCTTCTGCATTTTTGATTTCCAGTATTAGTTCATAAAATCCTTGAGGTAACTGAGAAGTATCCCAATCCGTGATTAAATTACCATAATAAACCGGCTCATATTGTGTTTGGCCGATTTGAACTCGTTGACTTGAGTTATATTTTTCTTTGTAATAAAGCGTGTAGTTATTGAAATCATCTCCCGCGGCCAAGCCATGAATGTCGACAATATCCGGGATTGAGGAATAAATTGTAAGCAAATTATGAATTCTGGCTAATAATCGCAAAGAACCATCCTCTGCCAAGGCACTAAGGGCATTAACTCGGCCTCTATCAATGGAATGAACAAGATGTGTTCCAGGGTCGATATAATCTTCAATAGGATCAGCTGTATTACGCAATATATAACGAACTATATCAACGCGTAATATACCGGAACCCAAATTTTGATGATGCGAAAGCAATAAGGCTACTACTCCCGCCGTAGAAGGGGCTGAAAACGAAGTCCCGGATGTAATTAGTCCTCCTAGACAAAGGACATCTTTTCCAGGAGCGGCAATGTCCACCCATGAACCATAATTGGAAAAATCTGCTAAAGTATCATTACTATCGGTTGCACCGACGGATATAACCTGACGATAGGCCGCTGGATAATAATAATGATCTGTGCTGTCATTCCCGGCCGCGGCAATGGGAATAACACCTAAATGACTGGCATAAATAAGAGCTTCTTCAACAATTTGGGATGGTTCTCCTGACGGCCACATTCCTTCTCCAAAACTCATATTAATAATATCCGCGCCTTGATTGGCTGAATAAATAATCCCCTGGGCCACATTACTGCTAGTAAAACAGTCGGCGCTAAAGCAAGGAGTACGATAGACACTGATAGGCAAAATACGTGAATACCAGCTTGTTCCGGCAATATCGAAAAGATTGTTGGTTACGGCTGATGCCGCGCCAGCTACATTTGTTCCATGCCAATCAGCTTCTCCTGCAGGATTATTATCAACCGGATCGGAACCAAAATCCCAGCCCACAAAATCATCAATATGACCATTACTGTCACTGTCAACACCATTTTCAAAAGGTGTTCCAAATATGTCGCCAGGATCGAGATAACCGTTTTGATTGTTATCAGTTAGAGGAAATAGAGGGTGCTGGGATAATTCTTGAAGGGTTACTTCACCATCATTATTCAAATCACCACCTGAGAGTTCACCGGGGTTGAGCCAAATATTTTCAGCTAATTCAGAATTGTAATGGGCTACTCCCGTATCTAAAACAGCGATCAAAATTCCTTTACCGATACGGGCTGGATTGGAGAATAAATTCCAGGCCTGGTGAGCCTTCATTTTCTTGAGAGCCCATTGAGAAGGAAAGTACGGATCATTCGGTTTATACCGTGGTAATTGCCTACTACCAGAAGGGTCTGGTTGAAATGGCTGATAGACAATATTCAATTCTGCATATTCTATGGAAGAATCTTGCCGGAAAGTCTGCACAGCTTCTTGTTCCCGGCCGGCGGGTACTTTAATCACCACAATATTTTCTAAATTTTTTACAGGCACAGTATTTTTACCGGAACGTTTTGGATATTTTGCCTGTGTTTCCTCAATCATTTCCTGGGTGGATTTAACACGTTCAAAATTTCCATAGGCATTTGTTATTTCCATCGCCGGAAATAGCCGTTTTATGTCTTCAGGCTTTATGTTGAATTGCCGATATAAAGAGTTATTAAGGGAATCAACATCAGTATCAGACTTGAATTTAACAATAATTTCTCCAGGAACATATTTATTAGGAGAAGAGGTGTCTTGTTTTGATGCGGATGTGTATTCTTTTGCTGCGGATGTGTATTCTTTTGCTGATGTATTGGACGTTAGTATAAAAACTAGTATTATTGCTTTAAAGATTTTAGAACCATTTTTCATAATTAGTTCTTTTTTATAGGGTGACAAATTATTTACTTTATTAAGTGTAACATGCGTGATAATAATCGGAAAATACCTTAGAAAATAGTTAGTTTATCTAACTAAAATAATTAAATAACATTGACAAAATAGTTAGTTAGTGTTATATTTTTGATTGCCTGAAGGAAGTGGAATATGAATGAAGAAAATCAACAGTTTGAATTTAACATTAATCCGCGCGCTCCTTTATTTGTGATCGGTGTAGTAAGCGAAATGGTGAGTATACCGGTTTGGACTTTACGTAAAATTGATGAACTTGGTATCGTGAGTCCGAAGAGAATTGGAACTAAAACACGTTGTTATTCAAAACAGCAAATTACGCAGTTAATACATATTCGCTATTTAATGAAAGAAAAACGTGTCAATATCAGTGGGGTCAAAGTCATTATTGAAATGAATTATAAGAAGGAGGACCAGGATGTCTGAGTTCATGGAGTATCTTAGGGTCATTTTTTTTGGCCGGAAGTTAGCACTCATTCAAAGCGAGTGCCAATAGAATAAATATTTAGGGAAATTTAATAATAATAAACAGTTATAATAAAAAAGGAGAATGAACATGAATTTATCACATTGGAAATCAAAAAATAATTTATCATTGCCCTCAGAGTTCTTTGGAGTAGATCATCCTTTTTATGGTTTAACATTATTTCCGGAATTAAAACCGTTTCTTGAATCATCTCAGAAATGGAATCCGGCTATCGATGTAACCGAAGAAAAGGATCAGTTTTTAATCAAGGCCGATGTTCCGGGCATTGATAAAAAAGACATTGAACTTTCTACCGAAGGAACGATTTTGTCGATCAAAGGAGAAAGAAAACAAGAAACCGAAACTAAAGAAAAAAATGTTCATCGATTGGAACGGTTCTATGGTCAATTTACCCGCCGTTTAGATTTAGGCGAGAACATTGATCCGGCAAATATTAAAGCCAAATATGAAAATGGGGTTTTAAAAATTACCGTCAAAAAGAACGATAAACCAGTGATGAACAAAATTGAAATAGACAATTAATCTACAGATATGATATAGAGTAGACGATTCTCTCATAAGGCGCATTCGCCTTATGAGAGAAAATAAAAAAAAGGAAGTACACGTTCATGTTTAGCTTAGATAAATTTACGCAAAAAAATCAGGAAGCTTTGCAGAAGGCCTTTGAATTGGCTAATGAATTGTCGCATGCTCAAATTGACAGTGACCATTTCTCATATGCCTTAATAAAACAAGATGGCGGTATTGTCGGTGATTTGCTGGAGAAATTAGGCGTTCCTCGACGGGAAATTATTGAAAAACTCGATGAGAATCTTGCCAATAAAGCCACGGTTGAGGGCGGATCGCAACCAAGCATATCTAATCGTTTAAACGACATTTTGAAAAATAGTTTGAACGAAGCCAAAGCTATGAAGGACGATTATGTTTCTCAGGAACATGTGCTATTGGCTCTTTATAACGATTCATCAACCGTCATTCATCAAGTTTTGAAAAAAATTGGTGTTCAGGAAAGTGATTTAAAAGATTTGTTTACTAAAATTAGAGGAGGACAGAAAGTGACCGACGCAAATCCCGAAGACAAATATCAAGCCTTGGAAAAATATGGACGTGATTTAACCGCCTTGGCTAAAACAAATAAACTTGATCCGGTTATTGGGCGAGATGAGGAAATTCGTCGAGTTATACAAGTCTTATCTCGACGGACGAAAAATAATCCCGTGTTAATCGGAGAGCCTGGTGTTGGTAAAACAGCGATAGCGGAAGGCTTGGCGCTACGGATTAGTTCGGGTGATGTTCCGGAAGGATTAAAAAATAAAAAGGTTATTGCTTTAGATATGGGCGCCCTCATTGCGGGTGCAAAATACCGAGGAGAATTTGAAGATCGCTTAAAAGCGGTCTTAAAAGAAATTGAATCAAAAGCCGGAGAAATTATTCTTTTTATTGATGAACTTCATACCATCGTCGGAGCGGGCCGTACCGACGGATCTTTGGATGCTTCAAATATGTTGAAGCCTGCTTTGGCTAGAGGACAATTACACTGTGTGGGCGCAACAACATTGGATGAATACAGAAAGTATATTGAAAAAGACGCGGCGCTCGAACGGCGTTTTCAACCTGTTATGGTCCTCGAACCTACCGTTGAGGATACAATTACCATTTTGCGCGGTTTAAAAGAAAAATATGAAATACATCATGGTGTGAGAATTCAAGATTCGGCTATTATTTCCGCCGCGTTGATGTCTCATCGTTATATCACCGACCGTTTTCTTCCCGATAAAGCGATTGATTTAATTGATGAGGCAGCTTCTCGTTTAAGGATTGAAATTGACAGTATGCCTCAAGAGCTCGATGCTATTGTGCGTAAAATACGTCAACTGGAAATTGAACGTCAGGCCTTAAAAAAAGAAAAAGATGATGCTTCAAAACAGCGTCTGAAAAGTCTTGAAACCGAATTGGAATCTCTTAAGGAAGATAATACGAAATTGCAGTTGCGTTGGCAGAACGAAAAGGAAATCATTGAGAAAATCCGTTCCGTAAAAACTCGCATTGAGCAGGCTAAGATTGAATCGGAACAATATGAAAAAGTCGGAAATCTCGATAAGGTCGCCGCGATTCGTTACGGTACTCTCGTCGAATTGGATAAAGAATTAAAACAACGCAATAAAGAACTGACTGAGTTGCAGAAAAAAGGTTCATTGCTGAAAGAAGAAGTGGATGATCAAGATATTGCGGAAATTATTTCCAAGTGGACCAAGATTCCCATTTCGAAATTGCTCGAAGGCGAAACGGAAAAATTGATTCACATGGAAGAAAATCTTAAGAAGAAAGTCGTCGGACAAAATGAGGCGATTGATAAAATTGCCAGCTGTATCCGTCGATCAAGAACTGGTTTGAGTGACCCTAATCGTCCTTTGGGTTCTTTTATTTTCGTCGGACCGACGGGCGTCGGTAAAACGGAATTGGCTAAGTCGCTGGCAGGATTTTTATTTGATGATGAATCGGCGATGATCAGAATCGATATGAGCGAATATATGGAAAAGCATAGCGTTTCCCGATTAATCGGAGCCCCGCCGGGATATGTGGGCTATGATGAAGGTGGTCAATTGACCGAGGCTGTGCGCAGAAAGCCTTATGCGGTTTTATTATTTGATGAAATCGAGAAGGCCCACCCGGATGTATTTAATACTTTGCTGCAAATTCTCGACGAAGGACGTTTGACCGATGGACAAGGGCGTATTGTTAATTTCAAAAATACCGTTATTATTATGACGTCGAATATCGGTTCCGGGGATATTGCGGGACTGACGGACAAAAAGGCGATCGAAGACGAAATTAATAAAGCTTTGACCAATCATTTTAGGCCGGAATTCTTAAACCGTATTGATGAAATTATTATCTTCAATCGATTGACGGAAAAAGATATTGAGCGTATCGTCGACATTCAGATTGAAATCCTTAAAAATCGTCTGCAAGATAAGAATATCACATTAAAACTAACACAACACGCTAAAGAGCTGTTGAGTCAGCGCGGGTACGATCCTATTTACGGTGCCCGTCCATTGAAAAGAGTTGTTCAGCGCTCGATTCAAGATCAACTGGCGATGAAATTATTAAAAGGTGAAATAAAAGAAAAAGATTCGGTTTTAATTGATCAAGGAAAAAATGGTGAATTAGTATTTTCGATTAATTAAACCATACTATAATAAGAAACTTATGATATAGGTTTAACCGTTTAATGGGTAAAGATTAGATATAAAATGAAAGAAATCCTTATATTATTATTCTTAATCTTAGTTGGAAATTTTCCGCTTTATGCCGACGAGAATCCGGCTCCGATTCCCGATGGATTGTATGAAGAGTTTTATGATACCGGTGAACTCAAGCGATTGGTCAATTACCGAAACGGCCAACCTAACGGGCCTTTTAATGTTTATCATAAAAATAAGACATTAATCGGCGAAGGATTATATGTAGACGGTGTTATGCAGAATGTGGCCAGAGGATATTATTTAAATGGCTCACCTAAGATTGAGTTGAAATATAAAGACGGTATTATCGATGGTTTGGTCAAAACATTCAGTGAAGATGGAAAATTAGTCAGTGAAGCCGACTATAAAAACGGACAACTCGACGGGGAAACGGTGGAATATCAACCTAACGGTTTTCCGCTTTATACGCGGGAATATAAAGATGGCGTCGAGAATGGTCTGGCCAGAGAATATTCTACGGAAGGAAATATGATCCGTGAAGCTAATTTTGTCAATGGTGAACAGACAGGATTGATCCGGGAATTTGATACTATGGGAAGTTTAATTAAATCTTATGAAGCGAAAAAAGGCGTTCCGGACGGTCTGACCAAAGAATATTACAGTTCCGGAGAATTGAAGAGTGAAAAAATACTGACAAATGGCGATATGCTCAACACGGATATTATTGAGTATTTTCCGTCGGGGACTTTAAAGCAAAAGATGAAAATAGTCGACGGCCGTCGAGAAGGAATATATCAAGAGTTTTTTGAGAACGGCGCGTTAAAAACTGTCGGACAATTTATGAATAATCAGCGGGAAGGAAATTTTAAAATGTATAATTCCACCGGTGATTTACTTAGTGAAATTAATTATAAGAATGGAAGTAAAGCTTCTTCTAAAATATATGACAAGGAAGGTAAGTTGATATCGGACGCTCCTGATAGCACGCAATCGCCATGAATTTTTTAATCATTATCATTGTTATATTATTTGTCACCGGCATTTTATATTTAAATGGCGGATCTCAAGCCAAGAAGAAACCGCGGGAAGAGCAGTTGTCTGATTTAGCCAAACTTTTGGAAGGCAAATTGGTTCCCATCGAAGGTTTCCCGAACTCTTATAAAATCAGTTTTGAGTTTGAAGGCTATCATTTTAATTATGAAGACGTCGAAGTTGCCGGATTTAAAGATAAAGTTTTTAAATCTTATATTAAAGTCCTGACAACGAGCAAACTGACATTAACATTTGGTGAAAAAAAGCGAACACGATTGATTGAACATTCTAAGACCGCTCAGTCAACTGGAGAAGTTCGTTTACCGAAAGAATTGCAGGATTTTGGGGCCTACAGCAATAATCCCCCATTGGCAGAGAAGTTTTTAGATGATCCCAAGGTTATTAAAGTTTTTAAAAAATATATGGATAGTGACTCTTGGGGCAGATCAATTATGGCCGTTAAGGTTTTTTCAGGATCGGTTGTTATAGAATTTGATTCAGGCGGCCGAGGCATACATAAAGCATTAAGG